>NZ_JBFBKP010000054.1:0-29456 GCF_040702285.1 Arthrobacter sp. NPDC080086 | reverse complement strand
AAACAGGCCCCCTCGGCTACCCCACCACCGACGTCCGGACCGCAGCCAACGGCGCCCAGTCCCAGGGCTACCAAAACGGTGCGATCTACTGGACCTCCACGACCGGCGCGCAACTAAGCCCCAACGGCCCCATCCGCAACGCCTGGGCCGCACAAGGCTGGGAAACCGGGCCCCTCGGCTACCCCACCAGCGGCCAATACCCCACCGCAAACGGAAACACCGCACAAAACTTCCAAGGCGGCCGCATCGACTCGTCCCCCACCACCGGCACCAAAACCACCCTCACCCGATGACCCACCCACAACACAAATTCACGCCCCATCGCCGGCCCCAGCAAGTGCCGCTCCCAACGAACGTGCACTGCGGCGGGCCTCATACACCGCAGGCTAAGCTTGACTGATGCGCGAAGATCAAATGACCGACGGGCCCACTCCCACTAACCGACCTCTCCGAGTCGCAATCGCGATGTTGACGTTGGTCCCCGGGGCGATGGGTGGTGGCGAAACTTACGCTCGCGGGTTGCTCCGCGGGCTGGCCAGCACCAAGGGAGTCGCCGCGACGACCTTCGTTAGCGGAGTAGGGAAGGGTTTCTCCGGTGAGATACCCGAAGTGGTGTGCCCGGAAGTTTCGGGCGGGCCGTCGTCCACGGAGAGGATCAAGACACTCCTCCAGGGCTTCCTACATCGCAAAGGACTCGTGGCGAGAATGGAAGGCAACGACGTTTTCCACGTTCCTTTCGCCGTCAATCTTCCCTCTCCGCCGCGGTCCATGGCGACTGTGCAGTCTCTTTGCGACGTCCAGCACCGTGACCTTCCGCACCTCTTCAGCCGCGTGGAGCGGATCTACCGGAGTTTCTTCTATGAGCGCGCGGCGCGAAAGGCCGACGCCGTCGTGACCATCAGCGATTTCGCCAAACGCACGATCGTCGAACACCTGGGAATTGCACCCGAGAAGGTCTTCACCGCACACTTGGCCGTCGACTCGGAACAGTTCACCCCCAATATCGGCGAAAGAGAAAATTTCATCTTTTATCCGGCCCGGGGGTGGGCGCATAAGAACCACACGGTGCTCTTTGAAGCAATGAGACTCTTGATGACGGAGCGGCCGGAGCTCACGCTCGTGCTGACGGGAGGGGGCTTGGAAGGCCTCACCAATGTTCCCGCGAACGTCGACGTCAAGGGTCTGGTTCCGTTTCAGGAGCTTCTTGAGCTCTACCGAAAGGCTAAATGCCTCGTTTTTCCGAGCCTCTACGAAGGGTTCGGCCTTCCTCCTTTGGAAGCCATGGCATCCGGTTGCCCGGTGGCCTCATCCACTGCGGGTTCACTCCCGGAAGTGTGTGGCGACGCGGCCGTGATGTTCGATCCTCACTCGCCCCGGGCCATCGCCGACGCAATCGTCGAAGCCATTGGGCGGACCTCCGAGCTTCAAGCCAAGGGGTTTGAGCAAGTTCGGAGGTTTACGTGGGAAAAATGCGCCGAAGCTCACGAAGCGGCCTATCGCTACGCTGTGCAGCAGCGCGCTCTCACAAAGGTTTAACTCAACAGGTCTCCGGTGGTCACCCTATATAGTGGCTGTGCGTGACTCTTCGACTTAAAGGAAATTCCCCCATGCCTCGTGCGCTCATTACCGGCATCACCGGTCAGGACGGTCTCTATCTTGCGGAGCTCCTGCTCTCCAAGGGATACGAAGTTTTCGGCCTCATCCGGGGACAGAACAACCCGAAATACGAGCTCGTTAGCAAGACTGTTCCCGGCGTGAAGCTCCTGACCGGGGACCTCACCGACGTCTCCTCGCTGGTCCGCGTCCTAGGCATCGCCCAGCCCGACGAAATCTACAACCTGGGCGCCATTTCCTTCGTAGCGTACTCGTGGGAAAACGCGTCCATGACGTCGGACGTCACTGGAAAGGGCGTCCTGAACATTCTCGAGGCCACCCGCTTGTACGCTGGTGACGATGTGAGCAAGGTCCGGTTCTATCAGGCCTCCTCTTCGGAGATGTTCGGCAAGGTCCAGCAAGTTCCGCAGAAGGAGGAGACCCTCCTTTGGCCGCGCTCCCCTTACGGCGTTGCGAAGGTCTTCGGTCACTACATGACGATCAACTACCGCGAGTCCTACGGAATGCACGCATCCAGTGGCATCCTGTTCAACCACGAGTCTCCCCGGCGCGGCCCTGAGTTCGTTACCCGCAAAGTGTCCCAGGCTGTTGCGCGCATCAAACTCGGCCTGCAGGATGAGATCGTCCTGGGGAACTTGGATGCCAAGCGGGACTGGGGCTTCGCGGGCGACTATGTCGAGGCTATGTGGCTGATGCTGCAGCAGCCGGAAGCAGATGACTACGTCATCTCTACGGGCGAAACCCACTCCATTGAAGAGCTCCTCGAGGCCGCATTCGCTGCAGCGGGGCTGGAAGACTGGCGTCGTTACGTCCGCCAAGACCCCAGGTTCATGCGCCCTGCCGAAGTTGACCTGCTCATTGGCGATGCAACGAAAGCACAGCGCGTTCTGGGTTGGAAGCCAAAGGTTTCCTTCAATGAGCTGGTAACCATGATGGTCGAGAGCGACCTTGTGGAACAGCGGTTGCTCGCCAAATGACGCTGGAGTCATCCCGTGGCGGGTCCGGCCACCCCCAGAGAGCACTGGTGACTGGGATCTCGGGCCAGGACGGGTCCTACTTGGCCGAGCAGCTGGTCGAAGCCGGCTGGGACGTCCACGGGATGGTTCGAGCCGAGGATGCCAACCCTCGGCAGCACGAGGCCGGCGGCGTGACGCTCCACGAAGGAGATCTTTCGGACCCGTTACGCCTCGCCGAGCTAATTGGCGGCCTTGCCCCGGACACTATTTTCAACCTTGGTGGAATCAGTTCCGTGGCCGCGTCATGGGAACGACCCTATGAGACAGTTGTCAGCACCGGCGCCGCTGCAGTGGCAATGCTCGAAGCTGCTTGGCAACTTCAACAGCGCACGGGGCGCGAGATCAGGTTCCTTCAGGCATCGAGTGCCGAGATTTTCGGTCAAGCCAAAGAAGTGCCCCAAAATGAGGGCACCCCCCTGAGGCCGATCACGCCCTATGGTGCGGCCAAGGCGCTGGCCCATCATGCCGTGGGCACGTACCGGGCCCGGGGACTCTTCGCCAGTTCTGCCGTCCTTTATAACCACGAGTCACTTCGCCGGCCGTCGAGCTTCGTTACTCGTCGGATCACTCTAGGTGTGGCCGCCATCGCGCTTGGACTCAAGGAACGCCTGAGCCTTGGAAATCTTGACGCAGTCCGAGACTTCGGATGGGCCCCGGACTACGTCGACGCCATGGTTCGCATTGCTTCTGCCGAAGAGCCGGAGGACTTTGTGGTGGCCACGGGAGTCTCACGCAGCGTACGGGACTTTGCCGAGGCCGCGTTCCTCGCGGCAGGCGTTTCGGAGGGACTGTCTCTGATCGACGTAAACCCGAAATTCCGTCGTCCAGTGGATGCCCCCGAAATGCGGGGTGACGCCACAAAAATATCCGACACCCTGGGTTGGCGGGCGACCGCGACTTTTGAAGACATTGTGGCGGCTATGGTCCAGCACGACCTTGGCGTTGTTCGAGAACATGGTCTGTCGTCGCTACCCGGAGATTGACTGTTTAGCGTTGCCGGCAGCAGAACCGCTTCATAACTACGTGAAAGACCTGATTTGACGGATATTACCCAATCCTCCGAGTTCGTCCCGGATGACTCCCCCGGCGATGGTGGAAGAATTTCGGCCAAATCCGCAGCCCGCGTAGGAGCGGCATCAATTACGGCGGCCGCGGCCGGAATAGTTATCCTGTTTCTCACAAGCCACGCTTTATCGCCCGCCGATAACGCGGAATTCCTCTCCTTTTGGGCGGCGTTGTTCTTCGTCTGCGGTGTCCTGGGTGGTGTCCAGGCCGAGACAACGAGAGCTGTTGGGGCGGCACGGCTCAAGACTGACTCTGCGACCGCCAAGGGCGCGAGGGTCTTCACGTCCGGGTTGATCGTTGGCCTCGCTGCGGCAGTTGTGATCGCGGCGCTATCGCCGCTGCTAACCACCTTCGTGTTCCATCAAGACGCCGCCCTGGTTGTTGCGGCCCTTGTCCTGACAGCCGTTCTTTTTTCCTGCCACGCCACATTGGCAGGTGCCGCCCAAGGTAGCGATCAATGGACGCTGTTTGCCGGTCTGGTGTCCCTTGAAGCACTCTTGCGCCTGGGCGCCATCGCCTTGGCAGCCGTGGCCGCTACCTCCCTTGTTGGCATCGAAATGGCCTGTCTAGCCGCGCTTGCTGCGTGGTTGCTGGTCTTGCTGGTCTCACCCGGCGCCCGGAGCGCTCTAGCGGCCAAAGGCGACGTCGCCCTCCCCCGGTTGCTACAAAACACCGGCCATGCCCTACTGTCGGCGGCATCCTCCGCCGCCCTTATCGTTGCCTTTCCAATTTTGTTGAAGCTGACGACTTCCCCGGCCGACTACGCCCTCTCCGCACCCATACTTTTGGCCATCTCGCTCACAAGGGCACCCATCATGGTCCCTTTGCAGGCGTTTCAAGGCGTGGCATTATCCGAAGTTGTGAAGAACCCACACAACGGATGGAGGACCCTCCGGAAGCCGCTGGGTATCCTCCTTGCGATGGGAGTCGTAGGAGCCATCGCTGCTTGGCTCGTGGGGCCGCGGTTGATGCTCATTTTCGGCCCCAGCTACGCGGTGGCAGGATGGGCGCTGGCGGCACTGACGCTTGCAGCAGTACTGATGGCAGTCCTTACCCTTCTCGGCACGATCGTGATCGGTTTGGGTCAACACCGCGCGTACTCCGCAGGTTGGCTGACGGCCACTGTGGTTGCAGTTGTAATCTTGTTGCTCCCAGCCGGGGTGGAGGTCAGGAGTATCTTCAGCCTGTCGCTCGGGCCTATCGCCGGGATTCTGGTCCACTCCCTGGCCATTGCCCGGATGATTCGCGCCAGAAGAACCGAGTCGGCGTCCTGAAACGTCGCCGAGGTGCCAATAACGTTCGGCACATCTGCGGCATAGGACCGTCCAGCGCACTTCCCCGCCAATAGAACCGAACCCGCCGAAAGCCCGCAGGAGAACCGAGCCGAGCCACAGCCGTGAAAGGCGGGCCCGCAGGAACACTGCTGAGACCGGCGCTGCGGCATGCTGAAAAGCTGCCAGTGCAACTAATCAAGCCGGTGAGAGGAGAAATTTCTTCAGCCGGCCCAGGACAATGCTCCGCTCTAGGTTGGCAAAGTGGTAGGCTTTACCACTTTCGCCAAGACGCCGACGGTCCTCGGCTGACAGTTCGTAAAGCCGTCGGATATTGTCCGCCAAAGCTTCGCTGTCGCCGGCCGGTCCAACGAGGCCGCATTGAGCCTGGTCTTCCACGAGAGAGCGAACTTCGCCATCCATGGCGAGAGCGAGCGGCCGTCCGGACGCAATGTATGACATGACCTTTGCCGGTATGGTCGCCTCCAGCAGGTCGCTCTTCACCAGGCAACCAACCAGGACGTCCGCGAGTGTGGTGTACTTGGGAACATCGGTGACGGGGTGATGACCCTCAAACCGAAAAACGTCCTCGAGACCGCGATCCTTGACCTGTTGCTCGACGTCGTTTCGGCTCATGCCGTCCCCGACGATGATCCAAGAGATACCGGTGAGGCCTTCCCTTTTGAGAAGTGCAGCCGCCTCGATCATGGTTTCGAATGACTGAGCCGGGCTGATGTTCCCCGTAAAGACAACTTTGAACCCGTCGCCGAGTCGTGAGGCCAAATCCTCGTCAATGATTTCCCGTTCGTACAGGCTTTCGCATGCCTGCGGAACGACCGCCAGACGATCGTCCGGCAGACCGCTAATACTCTGAATCTTTGCTCGCATCTGTTCAGACAAGACAATGATTTTGTCGGGCTGGCGGTAGTGCCAGTGGGAGACTCGCTCGACCAGGCGGCGCAAGAAACGGTTCTTAATGTCCAGAACAGAGAAAAGATTTTCCGGCCAAAGGTCGAGCACATACATTGTCGACTCGATACCGCGAAGCTTCGACAAAAGTATACCCGTGATTGACATCATTACCGGCGAAAGCTGATAAAGGAAGATCTTGTCGTATCTTCCGAAGAGCAACCGTGGCAGATGCAAAAGGCTGCCCAGCGGAAAGGATACGTAATTCAAGAAAATACGCAGGCTGGAATTATCGCCCCGCGGAATTTCCGGGGCCCGGTAAATCTTGAGGCCCTTGTGATTCTCTTTGTAGGGTCCCCGCCACGTGTAGCCTGGGAAGAGCGATCCCTGCGGATAGTTAGGCAATCCGCAGAGTACCTCCACATCCACATCTGACTCGACCAGAAAATCGCAAATATCATTGATGCGAAAACCTTCAGGCCAGAAGTGCTGCCCGACTACAAGTACCTTGGGGCGAGATGTCATTCTTAGGGGACAGGAGTGATGGACGGCAGGAGTTCCTGTACATAATCCGTCGTCTTGATCTTTTCGATGATTTCATCGACGGTCAACTGCTGCGTGTTGTGTGAGGTGTATTCCTCGAGTTCTTCGTTGACAATGTCACCAGAATCCACAAACTTCTCGTAATTGAGATCCCTGGTGTCGGCGGGAACGCGGAAGTAGCCGCCAAGGTCCTCGGATTTAGCCCGCTCTTCGCGCGTCAGCAGGGTCTCGTGGGCCTTCTCGCCGTGGCGGGTGCCAATGACGTTGATGTCGACGTCGGAGTTAAAGAGACGCTTCATGGCCGTCGCCAAGTCACCGACGGATGAGGCATCCGCCTTCTGAACGAAGAGATCACCTTGGTTGGCATTTTCAAACGCAAAAAGAACGAGCTCAACGGCTTCATCGAGATTCATCAGGAAGCGCGTCATGTGTGGATCCGTTACGGTCAGGGGCTTCCCTGCTCGTATCTGATCCGCGAACAACGGGATCACCGAGCCGCGTGAAGCCATGACGTTGCCGTAGCGCGTACAGGAGATGAGGGTGTCCGCCGGATCCACGTTGCGCGACTTCGCGATGACAACCTTCTCCATCATCGCCTTGGACGTACCCATAGCGTTGATCGGGTAGGCGGCCTTGTCGGTGGACAGGCAGACAACCTTCTTGACGCCGGCGTCGATGGCGGCGGTGAGCACGTTGTCGGTCCCCAGGACATTGGTGCGAACGGCTTCCATCGGGAAGAACTCGCACGATGGAACCTGCTTCAGAGCTGCCGCATGAAAAATGAAGTCGACGCCGCGGACTGCTTCGCGGACACTCTCGATGTTCCGCACATCCCCGATGTAAAACTTCAATTTGTCGTTGTTGTAAGCCTTCCGCATATCGTCTTGCTTCTTCTCGTCCCGCGAGAAGATCCTGATCTCGCCGATATCGGTGTGCAGGAAGTGCTTCAGTACAGTGTTCCCAAACGAGCCAGTGCCCCCGGTAATCAAAAGTGTCTTGTTCTTGAACAACTTGTCTCCTTGGTCTGCAGGGTGGCTGCGGCAACGAACATGGGCTGCAACCGTTAGATAATACCAGCGCCCCGGGGATGGGGGCGGCCGGAAAGCCCTCCGGAGGCGGGACACGAATTCGGCGCAGATACGTTTCAGCGTAGAATCTGCATCATGCTTAGCCCAGACGCCCGCCATGTGTTAGTGATCATGCCAGCTTGGAACGAAGGCGAAACCGTTGGAAACACGGTCGCCGAAGTGATCAATCTGAACGAAGGCTACGACGTTCTGGTTGTTGATGATGGCTCAACGGACCGAACGGCCGATGTGGCAGCGGCCGCCGGCGCGACCGTCCTCCGCCTCCCCTTCAACATGGGTGTGGGAGGCGCGATGCGCGCCGGGTTCAAGTATGCGGACCGCCACAACTACGACGCCGTCATCCAGGTGGATGCCGACGGTCAACACGATCCGCGGGAGATCTCCTCCGTCTTGGAGGGGCTGGAGTCGGCAGACATCGCCATCGGCGCCCGCTTCGCCTCCAAGGGCGACTATAAAGTTTCCGGTCCCCGGAAGTGGGCGATGGTGTTTTTGGCGGCTGTGATCTCGCGTCTTGCTCGGACGAAGCTTACCGACGTCACGTCGGGGTTCCGTGCCGGGAATAAGAGAGCCATCGCACAGTACTTGGATCACTATCCGGCCGAGTATCTTGGCGACACCATTGATTCGTTGGTAGTTGCGATCAAATCGGGGTGCAGGGTGACCCAGATCCCCGTGGCCATGCGGCCGCGCCAGGGCGGGACGCCCAGCCATAATCCGGCAAAATCTGCCATCTACCTGCTTAGGTCCGTATTTGCCTTACTTTTTGCAATGACACGCAGCCGATCACAGATAGCCGTAGGGGAAAGCAACGCCTGATGGGAAACACACTGCCTCCATTCATCTTCGCCCTCGTCATGGTTGCGATCGTTCTTGAACTGGTCCGCCGCAAGGTGTTCCGTGAAAAATACGCCGCGCTGTGGCTTATCATCGGAGCCAGTGCCCTGGTCCTGGCCGGTTGGCCCGACCTCCTCACTGGCGTCAGCAAGATTGTCGGTATCCAAGTCGCATCGAACTTGCTCTTTGCCCTGTGCATTGTTCTGCTGCTGGGCGTCTGTCTGCATCTTTCGTGGGAACTCTCCGTCGTGGAGGACGAGAACCGCACCCTTGCGGAGGAAGTCGCCATCATGCGCACCGCGGTAGAGCGGCTGGAGCACGATTTCCACGCGTTTTCTACCGCAGGTCCGCAGGGCGAAACGCCGCGACTGGAGACTGGTCCGCAATCACCCAAGGACTAGGGCCTCGCACCACGTAAGGACGCCCATCGCGAACGACGTAGACTCATAGGTGTCTACTCTGTACCTTTTCCGCGCCTTTCGAGGTGCCCTGAATTAACGAAGGTCGTGACATCGGGGGAAATGCCGGCTGACCACGACCGCTAAGGAATCATGCTCAGCCCGGATCTGCACTCAGTTTCATCAGCACCAACCCGGAGTGCGCGCCCGCGCAACCGGCCCACCGGCGGACCAAAAATCTCACTTTCCCAGATACTGCTGCTCTTGGTCATTTCTTTTCTCGCGTTTCTTGCCGTTGTAGCCGTGCGAAACTCTGGAGCACTGACGGGTTGGCGCTTTGGAATTCTCCTGGGTTTCGTCCTGCTCCTCATTCCGACGTCGCGGAGCTTCTCCCAGCGCATTCTTGTTGCCAGTGTCGGCATCGCTGGCTTGGCACCGATTATCTGGTGGTACTCCGGTCCAGTGCCGGGGCTTGACCGCGGCTCCTTCGTTCTGGCGTTAGCGGCTGCCGGTCTTACGGCGTCAGCAGCTTTCTGGATCGTGACACGGCGGCCTCTCCGATCGTTTTTGCCGTATGCAAACGTTGTTGACATTCTGCCTGTCGTAGCGGCCCTCGCTTCTCTTTGGGTGGTTCAGGGATTCATTTCGGTCCGCTCCCCTGAGGAAGCACTTCTGCTTCTCACCAGGTCTTGGGACTTTGCACCCCACTTCAACATGTACGACATGATTCGAAACCATGGGGCGGTCCTGGCCGTCCTCCCGGCCTCCGCGGACGGCAGCCCCTGGTCCGCCGCAACCTACCCTCAAGGGTTCCACTCGCTGTTAGCGACATTGGCGGAAGTTGTCGCCGGTAGCAGACCAGGCGATCCGGGCGAGGAGCTTGTGCTCTTTTGCCGGCTGATCGGGGCGGTTACGATTCTCGGCACAGTGATGGTCATCGCTGGATTGACTTCGCTCCCGGTACTACGGCGGAATTTCCTCGTCACACTGCCGCTTGTCACGATCGTCGCAACGGCCTGGATTGTGGGTCCCGGGTCGATTCCGGTGTTCGGTGCGTTCCCCAACTTCGGGCTGGGTGTGGCTCTCTGCGTGGCGTGCATCGCCATAGTTCAACTGAGGCGGGTCATCCCGCCGTCGCTCGCTTCAGCTGCCCTTACGATGGCTCTGGTGGGAGTGGCCCACGGCTGGATTCTCCTCCTCGTCCTCTGCCTCCCCAGCGTCGCCGTTTACGGATGGCACTTGATTCGACACCGTACGCAGCTAAGGAGTTGGGACGTCACCGTACAGTCCGCCATAGCGGTCGTCGGCGTGGCTGCACTGGGCGCTGCTGTCTGGCAGCTCCACGCGCTCTCCGCTGGCGACGTGCTCACGACGAACGGCGGTATCGCTTTGGCTGACACCGGCGTCGCTGTCCTCTGCGTCATCGCTAACGCTTTTGTTGCCCTCGCCTTCTTCTCGCGGCGCAAGGCCGGAAGCGAGGAGCACAGACACGGGACGCTCACTTCTTTACATGTCCTGGCTACACCGCTCTTCGGGGCGGCCCTCCTGCTGGCGCTTGGCATCTTCCAACTTGTGCAGTCGGGATCTGTGACCTACTACTTCCACAAGTCGTCCCTGGCAGTGGAAATTGTCGCCATCGTCTGCACCGTGATTGGTTTTGCGGAACTCTGGTCGCCGATCCTTCTCAAGAAAAGCGGCCGTAAGACCTTCGTGGCAGCGTCGTTACTGACGACCCTGGGGGCGACTCAGTTTTTTGGACTGCCCTTTACCGGAATGAGCGAGCAAGGGCTCAAGCCCACCGCAAGTGGCGCCACCGCACTCCTTCAGCAAACGACCGCACTTTCGGGACCAATGCCGCCCCTGATTCCCAAGCTTCTCGCCATATCCCGGGTCAAGCAGGAACGAACCTTCATCTACGCCGGCTTCAACGATTTCTTTGACCCCCTCCTAGCGGCGCAGTGGTCCCTGACGCTTCAAGGCAAGTGGACGAACAAGGTCGAACCTGCCATTCCCCTGGTAAGCCCGCTATATAAAGGTCCTTCCAAGGTGCCCAACGCAATGATTGCCATATTGGAGAAAATGCCGGAACTCGATGTCATGGTCGATCCAGAGCTCCTGCCCGAACTGCGGGCTGCATTCCCGGAATATGCCTCCCGGATCATAACTTACTAAAGAGCGCGGGGACCGAAGTAACCTACTAGTCTCCAACAGCCGGGTCCGCCCCGTCCCAATAACAGCAAACGCCCCGCCGGATTATCCAGCGGGGCGTCTGTGTTCGCGACGAAAGTCTTCGACGAGCCGATCAGACTGCGGCTTGGCGAACCATGACGCAGTCGTCCTCAGCGATGGTCAGCGGTTCCTGTCAATGTTGACGAAAATTCCCGTCCGCTGGTGGTGCGTGTGGGCAGTCGACCGAATGAAGTTCACCGTCCGGCGCGACGTATCGCTGATCTGGTAATCAGCGGGAACGACCGGCGGTCCATCGTTCTGGAACTGATCCAAGACAATCTCAATTGCGTCCACGATCGCATCAGCGGTGACACCCGTCGTGATGATGGCCGCAGTGTCGAGCGATTCAGGCCGCTCAATAGCGTCCCTCAGCGTGACGGCGGGGAAGCCGAGCAGTGAGGATTCTTCGCTGATGGTCCCGCTGTCGGAGAGGACCAGCTTTGCTTCCTGCTGGAGCTTCACGTAGTCGTTGAAGCCGAACGGGGGGTGGAAGCGCAGTCCCTCCTTCAGCTCTTCCGGCTGGCTTTCGAGCCTTTTGCGAGTACGCGGGTGGGTCGACACCAGGACCGGAACTTCGTACCGGCGGCTGAGCGTCTGGAGGGCTTTAAGGATCTCTGCCAGACGTTCCGGGCTGTCCACATTCTCTTCGCGGTGAACGCTCACCATGAAGTAGCCGCCTGAGGTGAGGTTCTGCTTCTCAAGAACGTCGCTGCTGGAAATGGCGTCGGCATTACCCTGCAGCACCTCCTTCATCGGAGAACCTGTCAGGAGGATCCTTGAGGGGTGGAGCCCTTCCGCCAGGAGATTGCGGCGGGCGTGTTCGGTGTAGACGAGGTTGTAATCTGCTACGTGATCGACCAGGCGGCGGTTGGTCTCCTCCGGCACGTTCTCATCGAAGCAACGGTTCCCTGCTTCCATGTGGTAGACGGGGATTCTCATACGCTTGGCCATGAGGGCAGAGATGCAACTGTTGGTGTCACCCAAAACAACCATGGCGTCAGGTTTTTCGGCCAGCAGCACTTCCTCGGTCTTGGCCAGTATCGAACCCAATACCGCGCCGAGGGACGACGTGTCGGCTTCAAGGAAGTGGTCGGGCTTCCTCAGCCCGAGGTCCTCGAAAAAAACCTCATTGAGTTCATAATCGTAATTCTGCCCCGTGTGGACCAGCACATGGTCGGTGCTGCGATCAAGCCGTCGGATCGTAGCCGCCAAGCGGATGATCTCGGGTCGTGTTCCTACTATGGTCAGTACTTTTAGCCTGCGGCCAGCGTCGGTCATACTTCCTCCGGGAAGGTGTCGGGAGAGGCTGGGTCAAATATTTCATTGATCCAGAACATGGTATAAAGCTTATCCGATCCAACATTGGTGATGTTATGGGACCACATTGTCGGCATATCGATAGCAACTGGATTTTCACCGGTCACAGGGAACGTCAGAACCTCATTAGAGAACATTTTTCGCATGGCGATTTCGGCGGTACCTGAAAGAACGGTAAATCGCTCGATTTTACGCCGGTGGTAGTGCTGCCCCCGCGTCACGCCTGGCTCCGTGGTAGAGAAAGAGGCCTGCCCCTCCCCGCCAGCGCTGCGGATGACTTCAAAAAAGGCACCTCGGGCGTCTTCCTTCCGATTCAGCATGATGGGAAGCCGCTCGCCGACCAAAAATGACCTATAGGTATTAAACAGATCACGTTCAAATGTATTTGCAATATCCGGAATAGTGCCGTCCGTGTACGAATGGGCCATGGACCCTATCAGTTCCGCAACTTCGCTCACTTTCCTGACTGTTGCCAAATTGTGGGCATCGTCGGGCGCATGAATTCCGAGCAGAACTTCTGCAGCCGTTTGCACGTGCAAAAGCCGCAGTTCTTTATCGTCCTTCACCTCCAGAGGCTTGCCTTCCGAAGCGAGCTGGCAGAAGGTTGCGACGACCGAGTTGTAGAAGGGCTTCCCGTGCTCACCGAAGAGATTCGGAAGCTTTACGTCGACGAAAGTCGCGCCGGCATCTTCGGCTGCCTTCCTAAGAATCCGGCCGGCTTCTTGCTTTCCCTGACCGTAGGGACTCTGGTTGCCAGCCTGGATGGAGTTGGCGTAGACCACCGTGGCTGGAACCGATGTCGCCTCGCCCAGTGCCTTGGCGAGTTGCTGGGCGAATCTCGCGTTGCCCTCTCGGACTGCGTCGTCGTCACCGCGGTTGACGCCTGCTATGTGGACAAGGGTTGTAGCCCTCTCCATGAGCCCTGTAGCCGAGCCGATGTCGAACTTGTCTCCGAGAGGCAGAGGCTCCGTCGTCCTGTCCAGGCTATGCGCAAGGACACGGGTGTGCCATCCGAGGAAGCCGTTGCTTCCGGTTAGGGCGATTGTCATGCCGACACTCCTACCACGTTGATGTGTCACTGCCCGCAGGCAGTCAACTTATAGATTTTTGCTTGACCTTGGGAGTCAACAAGACTCGCTACTCCGGAGGCCACCAGGTTATCCAGCCCACGGAACCCGTTGTCTCCCCCGTGGACCTCTTGATGGCCGAAGTCGAGTACGTAGCCAACGTGCAACTTCTGAACGATTGGACAGATCGTCGGATCTGTTTTTGCCGTGTTGAGGCGCGTGAATAGCTCCACGGCTCCCGAGGGAAGTTCGCTTAGCATGTGGAGTTGAACCAGTTTCCTCCCGGTGAATGCATAAGCCAGAGCGCTGCCATTCCAAGGGTTACCTACCAGGACGGCGTCTTGGGGTACCTCGGCGGGTAGTCGATTCATGAGGGTCATTTCGTCCGAAGAGACAAGCGGAGAATCGTTGGCCAGTCGGTAACCGGCCGCTGCCGAGTTCGTTGCTTCACGGACGTTGGCCTGCTGAGTTGCGAGCGTCAACAGACAGATGACCGCCACTGCACCCACGGCCGCTAGAGGCTTAGAGGCCGCCAGCGGAGTCTTACGGCGGCTCCTAGAGGCCAGCCCACGAAGCTGGGGCTCCAGCCAACGGTCCCACCCTCGCACCGCGCCAACGACAGCGAAGGGCAGGAGCACCATCGGCAACAGCGAGGCCAACCGGGGAGGGTCGTTGTACCAGACGCCAGTGAAAAATGTCCGAAGGCTACCGAACGGAAATGACGCCACGATCACGAACAACGACGCGATCACCACGAACATGCCAATGAGCCAGTACTGCTGGCGTCGTCGAATTACTGAGATAAGCCCCGCAACCGCCAGCAACGCCACCGCCCATGACACTGACCGACCGATAGCCGAACTTGTCAGCACCTCGCCGATCGCGCGTCCGGTAGTTTCAATGGGGGGCCAAAAGGCGGCAACCTCAGGAGGTCGTATGGCCTTCCAGAGGACAACGACGGCGCCCAGGCCGAGCAGCAGCAGTAGTGCCATTCCACCAAGGCGGAGAGCTACATGCTGCGAGCGGCGTCGAATAGCGACAACTCCCCTGAACCATAAGATCAGGAGAGGGGGCAGCAACATGGCCAGGAGTGCCATCGTGCTGCTCGGGTGGGCCAAGGTGAGGCCGGGAAGCACCGCGGCGAAGAGGAGCCATGAGACGGCCGCCGACCCAGAACGCGACCAGCCCAGTCCCAGGGCTTGAATTCCCAATGCTACGGCTATCGGTAGAAGGGCGTTCCCTAGGAAGTTCGGGTAAAGGACCCCGAAGTCCAAGAGCAGGAGCGGAAAAGCGCCGAAAGCTGCAGAGAGAATTCCCGCCGCGACGCTAACGGCTACGCGTTCACCGAGGACCTTGTGCGCGAGGAGAATGCACCCGAGAGGCCAAACGATTGAACCGACAATCAAATTGATGACGTTCACTGAAACAGGGATCGATGCACCTGTGGTGACGGCAATCAAAGCTACGAGATCGTGCCAGGCCGCGGGGTAGAAGCCTCCGCCGGTCATGCCGCTAACGGTGATCGATGAACCGGAGCCTGTATCAAGGATGTAACGCACGGCGTTGAGGTGGAAGACATTGTCGAAGGTCTGCGAAAAAGCTTCCGGGCGACCGAAGGCGACGACGAGACGACGTGATATGAGGAATGCCGCTGCAACCAAGGCCAGCGTGTGTCCCCCCACATTCAGCCACTTGATCGGGGTTTGGGTTCGGGGACGTTCAGCCGCCCCAGCTGGAGAGAGCAGTTTCGTAGCCACCCACGCGATAGCGGCAACTATCAGTGCGAATATCCCAACCGGGACAATCGACCACCGCATGTTGATCAAGGGAGCGATCAACGCAGCTACCGCAACAATTGAGACTGTAATGGCCGGCGCGACAGCCAGCAGTGCGATCCCCCGTAGCCTACTGACCCAGCCCACGCAGAGTCCCGGTACAAACAGCACCCCGATCCCCAGGCAAAGATGCGGGACTATCGACCACCATGACACGAAATTCCTCCATAAATTGTCTGGCGCGGGCGAGAAATGGATCGCCGTCGCACCTCCCGAATACTACGTGACTGAGTCCGAACGGTTTCCGCTCCGCCCTGGCAGAGGCCAAAGCGTTTTTGAGGTGACTGTCACCATGCAGGAAGTCGTTCTCAGTCTGGTCAAGCCTCTCCCCTGTCCAAGGGCGGCGGCCGGCAAAGCACACGTCCTGACAACGTCGCACTTCGTCCCCTCAGGTCCCTGAGGTCTTAGCAACTACGAACGCAGCAGGGCCACGGCCTCTTCGATTGGACCGTCGAACATGAGCTTCCCATGCTCGAGGACGACTCCACGCTCACAAATTCGGGAGACCAGATCGAGATCGTGACTAACGACAACCAGGGTTTTTCCGTCGCGGGCGAGTTCCTGGATTTTGCCGATGCACTTTCGCTGAAAAGGTTCATCGCCGACGGCGAGAATCTCATCGATAAGGAAGACCTCGGGATCGGTATGTACAGCCACGGAGAAGGCGAGGCGCAGGTACATGCCGGACGAGTAGAACTTGACCTCGGTATCGATGAACTGGCCGATCTCAGAGAATTCGACGATGTCGTCGAACCGGTCCTTGACCTGCTCCTCGGTCATGCCGAGGATAGCCCCGTTGAGGAAGACGTTGTCCCTGCCCGACAGATCGGGGTGGAAGCCGGCGCCAACCTCAATCAGGCCAGCAACGCGCCCCCGGGTCTTGACCGTGCCCGAGTCGGGCAGCATGACTCCCGAGATGTGCTTCAACAGGGTCGACTTTCCCGAGCCGTTCAGACCCAGCAACGCCACTGTTTCGCCCGCCTGGACTTCCACGGACACGTTCTTCAACGCATGGAACTTTTCGGAAAGGTCGCCTTTCCGCCCCTTCGCCAACCACACCACCGCCTCCTTCAGAGACCTCGTGTGGCGTAGTACGAACTGTTTGCTGATGTTAGATACTTCGATCGCCGTGACCACTCAAAGCTCCTGTGCGAAACGGCCCTCAAGGCGCCGAAAGGTGAATTGACCCAACGCAACGATGACTACCGCAACGACGAGGCCAACCGGCAGCCACAGGCCGAAAAGATTCGGGGGCATCGCTGCCGAACCGTCCGTCGTCGGAAACCAGAACGCGTAGTGGAAAAGCTCCACCCCTATGGTGATTGGGTTCGCTTGATAGATGGCGAAAGCGGTGCTTCCAAGCTTTTGCTCGACCATGGACCACGCGTACATGACCGGGGACGCCCAGGTTGCAACCATCAGTAGCATGTCGACGAGGTTCTCTGAGTCGCGGAAGTAAACATTGGCCGCACCGAAAAGCAGACCCAGCCCAGTCGCCAGCATTCCCACAATGATGAACCCGGCCAGCGCAGCAAGAAGCTGGATCAGATTCGGGTGCCATCCCGCAAAGACGCACCCCACTACGAGGACTACGAGTTGAGGGAAGAAGTGAACTGCCGAGACCCACACGGATGCCACCGGGAACAGCTCGCGTGGAAGGTAGATTTTCTTGATCAAATTGCCATTCATCACGATGGACCGTGCTGCGTTGCCCAGCGCTTCTGAGAAGAAGTTGATTAGTACGATGCCGGAAAACAGGTAGACGGCGTAGTTGGCCAATCCCTCCGGATTTCTGGCACTCCGCTCCAATCCGAGGAAGATACCCAAGGCTACATAAAATACGACGAACTGGACGCCCGGCTTCACATAAGACCAGAGGAGGCCTAGGACAGAGCCTCGGTACCGAACCTTGAGTTCTTTCCGCACCAACAGCTTGAGCAGGAAGCCGGACTGCTTGATATCACGCAGTCCGCCGCCTAATCCTGGGGTCGTCAACTCCCCGGTAGAAATTACGCTCACTTGATCTCATTCTGGGTGTGCTGCTCGAACGTTTTCCGCCACGACTCGATCGACGTCAGCTCATTCATGGAGGCCTTGTACTTCTGGCTCAGGGCCCCCCATTCCCGGAGCAGGGCCGCGTGAAGACGACCGCTCTCGGTGAGCATCGTGCGCAGCTGCTTGGGGTCGCGGCGGTACCAGGAGGCACCAGTTCCCTCTGCATTGGTCACGACCGCACTGTCATACTGGGCCATGCGCCACCAGCGGTTGTCTTGGTGGGCTATCGTCGTCTGCGGACGTTCGGAACTGGTACCCGTGACGGGCTTCACCAGCTGCCGGGCGATTGTTTTGGCGGCCCAGGGCAAGAGGGTGATCCGGGAGGGCTGCGAGGGGCCGTGGCCGCGCCGCGGCGGCTTGTCCATCTTCGGTGCCGGGAAGTCCTCGGGATTGGGGCGGAAGACGGCGTCAGAGTGACCGGACATCATGGAGCGGATCTCGGGAAGCTTGGTGGACAGCAGGTCCGGCAAGGCATCCGGGCCCTTCAATACGTCCTGGAGCGCCCACTGCCTACCTTGTGCGGTCGCGTACTGCATCGACACCATGTGCTTTACGTCGCCGAACTGCGACGCCCGGACGACGTCGCCACCGAACTCGTAGGGGCTATGAAGCAGCGCCGCAACGACCCGGTTCCGTGCGTGGAAGTACGCCTGCCAGCCAACGAGGTCATCCTTGTCGATCCAGGACACGTGCCAAACTGCAGAGCCTGGGAGCGAAACCGTGGGGTATCCGTGCGCCTTCGCCCGCAGCCCGTATTCGGCGTCATCCCACTTGATAAACAGGGGAAGTGAGAGCCCGATTTCCTTGATGACCTGCGTGGGAATCAGGCACATCCACCACCCGTTGTAGTCGACGTCGCAACGGCGGTGTAGCCAGGACGTCTGGCGCAGGTTCGACGAGAGGAAGTCATGACCCAGGATCATGTCCTCGCTGGGGAGGGCCGGCTGGAACCGGTAAGGATTCACGACCTCACCGAACGTATGCAGAACCGTCCGGTTGTACAGGTCGAACATGTGCCCGCCAACGAGCGTCGGCGTCTTGCACCGGTCGGCGAAGGTCAGGAGCCGGACAATGCTTTCGGGTTCGACAACGACGTCGTCGTCCATAAGCAGAACATAGTCACTGCCATTTTCGACGGCCTCAAACATCCCTCGGGCAAATCCGCCGGAGCCGCCCAGGTTGGACTGGTTAATGATGCGGAGCTTGCCGCCCAGGGACTCCTTGATGGCTTCGAAACCCTGCGCATCCGAGAGTTTCTGCGTACCCTGATCGACAATCAGGATTTCCTGCACGTGTGCGAGGGCCTCGGAACTGTCGGCCAACAGACGCAGGTTGTTCAGGCAGAAATCCGTCTTGTTCAGGGTGGTGATCTGCAGCGTTACCGAACCGGGCGTCTTCTCGACCCGGGTGCCTTGCCATTCTGCATCGATCATCACGAGGGGCTCGGTTCCAGCCAGCAGATCGAACCAGTACCATCCACCGTCTCCGAAAGGAGCCAGTGACAGTTCAAAGTGGCTCTCCGAGTTTCCCTCTACACGGCGGGTATCCACGCGCTGGAGAGAACCTCTAGCGTTCGACTTATAAACGATGACAGAACCAGTCCCCTGGGTCCGAACCTGCAGGCGCACCTTTTCGACGGTGGTCCACCGACGCCAGTAACTGGCCGGGAAAGCGTTGAAGTACGTGCCGAAGGAGACTCGCTCACCCGAGCGGACGGAAGTGGAATGCCGGGAAAGGAAGTCTTCGACGTGAGCTTCCTTTGTGGGGCTGCTGATGGTTCGCGGCTTGGCCGCCTTGCCGTCTCCATCGCCGATCGTCGGGAGCTGGATTCCGGTGGCAGTGCCCATGTCCATGTACAGGGGCGCTGTGTCCATCTGGCTTGCGCTGGGCAAAATGACGCGCTGGAGAACGCTCCACTGCGCGGCCACGTCCTCCGTTACCGCGTTGGCCTCTTCCTTGTGGTTCGCCGTAGACATGCTCATGCGTCTACTCCTCCGCTTTCAATCGTGGCGCCGGCTTCGAAGTGCGGGCGGATCTTGTTCTCGAACATCGTCAGGGCCGAACCGATGGCCATGTGCATGTCCAGGTACTTGTAGGTGCCAAGGCGCCCACCGAAGAGGACGTCCTTCTCGGCGGCGGCGAGGTCGCGGTACCTCAACAGCCGTTCGCGGTCGGTGGGGGTGTTGATCGGGTAGTACGGCTCGTCGCCCTTCTCGGCCGCACGGGAGAACTCGCGCATGACGACGGTCTTTTCCGTCTGGTAGTCGCGTTCCGGGTGGAAGTGGCGCGGCTCAATGATGCGGGTGTAGGGGACGTCGTCGTCGTTGTAGTTGACTACAGAGGTGCCCTGGAAGTCGCCGACGTCGAGGACCTCTTCCTCGAAGTCGATGGTGCGCCAGGAGAGATCGCCTTCGGCGTAGTCGAAGTAACGGTCCACCGGGCCGGTGTAGACGACCGGAATGTTCCCGACGACCTTGTTCTTGGAGTATTCGTGCGATTCGTCGAAGAAGTCCGTGTTCAGCCGGACTTCTATGTTCGGGTGCTCTGCCATCTTCTCGATCCATGCGGTGTACCCGTTGGTCGGAAGGCCCTCGTACTTGTCATTGAAGTACCGGTTGTCGTAGTTGTACCGCACCGGAAGCCGGGAAATGATGCCCGCGGGCAGGTCCTTGGGGTCCGTCTGCCACTGCTTGCCTGTGTAGTGCTTGATGAACGCCTCGTACAGCGGGCGGCCGATCAGCTGGATCCCCTTGTCGTTGAGGTTCTGCGGATCGGTGCCCGCGAGCTCGCCGGCCTGTTCCTTGATCAGATCCTGGGCCTGGCCCGGGGTCATGTTTGCACGGAAGAACTGGTTGATCGTCGCCAGGTTAATCGGCAGGGAGTAAACCTCGCCCTTGTGGACGCCGTAGACCTTGTGCACGTAATTAGTGAACGTCGTGAACCGGTTCACGTACTCCCACACACGATCGTTGGAGGTGTGGAAGAGGTGGGCACCGTAGCGGTGAACTTCGATTCCGGTCTGCTCCTCCTTTTCGCTGTAGGCATTGCCGCCGATGTGATGGCGGCGGTCGATGACGACGACCTTCAAGCCCAGCTCAGAGGCGGCCTGTTCTGCGATTGTCAGGCCGAAAAAGCCCGACCCTACGATGACGAGGTCAGCGGTCACAAAATCTCCTGGTTTGAATGCGGGCAGCACAGCGTTAGGCAATGTCTGCTGCTCTAGCGTACCCGAGTCAGGCCCTGAAACTGCGTCCGAGCACCGCGACGGGGGCCTCCGCAGTGACCCTGGGTTGTCCACATTCCGCTTGTTCGCCCGCCCCGCGCTGTCGACAAACCCTACTCTGGATCGCGGAGGAAGGAGCGAAAGAATCCTTGCGATGATCTTGCAGTGCACCCTGGCGGGCGGGCCGCGGTCGGCGATCCTTTCGCCGGTTGAACTGACCGTCGAACTGCCCGATGGCTGTGCGGGCAGCCGGCTCGAAGAGGCCCTCAGGAGGAAGTTCGCGACGTCGCTCCTGCGGGTGGCCGGGGTGCCCTTATCCGACTTGTCGGCGGGAACTCCCCCGCTGGTCAACGGCGCGGTGTTTGTCGACGGACTGATGCCTTCGGCTGAAAACTCGCTTCCCGCCAGCGCCGAGCCGACGCTGACACTGGCCGTCCTCGGCGGCCCTCTAGCGGGAACGCTCCTGCCCCTGCGACGCGGCAGCTATCGTCTGGGAAGAAGCGGCGTCGACCTCGTCATTCCGGATCCGGGGCTCTCCCGCGAGCACGCGAGGCTTGAGATCACGCCTGCGTCCGCCACTCTTGAGGATCTTGGAAGCGCTAACGGTACGTGGGTAGACGGCCGGAGAATATCGAAGGTTCCGCTCATCACAGGCGCGGAGATCCGGTGCGGTAACTCGGTTTTGGGCCTGTTCGGCGGCACACCCGGCGATCAGCCTGTTGTAAACGACGAAGCCGGCGCAGATACCTCCGCGCCCCTTCCGCTCCCGGCTCCGCCCTCCACGGGTCACATCCCCACGCTCCTCATAACGTCGTTACTCCCCCTGCTCGCCGGAATTATCCTGACCCTCGTCACCGGGACCTGGATGTTCCTTGCCTTCACCGCCTTCTCCGCCCTGCCGGTGCTGGTCTCGGTCTTCGGCGGACGACGGCGCCGCCGGCAGTGGCGCTCCGAAGTCGCCGCCGCGGCACTGGCGGATGCTGACCGACGACGCCGGGCCGCGCCGTCAGTTGCCGCCCTGGTGACCGCCTCCGCAGCTGCGCGCCACGGCGTTCCCTGGGAACCGGCCGGCGATAGCATCCATGTAGCAGGGGGTCTTCCCGATCGCGCGGCTGCTGTAACTCCGGTGTGGCTGCGGCTTGGAGTGGCCGAGCAACCGGCTAACGTGCGGCCGACGTGGGACACCGGCAGTTTCCGTCCTCCCGACAACGGAAGGTTGCCTGTCACCCTCGATCCCGGCATCGAGACCGTACTGTCGGGGCCAACTCAGGCCATAGAAGGCTTGCTGCGCTCCTTCGTCATTCAACTCGCCTCCTATCCCCGCGCCGCTCTAACTTCGGTATACCTCATCGGCCCACCCGGGAAGCTTCTTCTCAGCGCGCGGTTCCTGCCGAGGATCTTCGCGACCGCCGCGGAAGGCGACGCCGTCGCCGCACTAAGACGGACTCTTTCATCGGCTGCCGGTCCTCCCGGTGTCGTCATATGCCTGCCCGGCTACCCCGCCTCGGAGGCGTTGCGGGTGGAGACTCAGCGGTTGGGCTGGCAACTCATCTCCTGGTGCCAGGACGGTCCCACCGGGGCACGGACGGGACAAGCGGTGAGCCTCAGGGCCACGGGCGGCCGACTGACCACGGCCTCGGGGTTGACAGAGTTCGTGCCCGACCTCGTCCCGGATACTGTCTTCGATAGTTTCTGTCGTCGCCGGGGTGGTCAGCCGGGCGTGCCCCCAGCGTCGGGCGGCATCCCTGCACGGTGGGAGCTGCAGGAGACGCTGACGCTCACCAGGGATTCGGTGAAGGCTCGTTGGGCCGCCACGTCACTGCCTACGCCGCCACGGATGCGGCTTTCCGTGCCGGTGGGCCGAGGTGCCACCGGTGCAGTGTTCATTGATTTACAGCGTGATGGGCCACATCTGCTCGTTGCCGGGACGACTGGATCCGGTAAGTCGGAGTTCCTCCGGACACTCGTGCTCGCTCTGTCAGCCTCGCACTCGCCGAGCGAGGTCACCTTCCTCCTCATCGACTTCAAGGGAGGCTCGGGATTAGGCCCACTGGCCGAGCTGCCTCATTGTGTCGGTGTCCTGACCGATCTGGACGGCCACGAAATTGACCGCGCACTTGTCTCGCTCCGTGCGGAGGTACGTCGCCGCGAACAACTTCTAGCCCGGGCGGACGTTCCCGATCTCGCCAGCTACAGGCTCGGCGGAGACAGGCCGACAACACTCCCCCGTCTCATTCTCGTGGTCGACGAATTCCGAGTGCTGGTCGATGAAGCACCGGCCGCGCTCTCCGAACTCATGCGCCTGGCCGCCATCGGGCGTTCCCTGGGCATCCACCTCGTCATGGCCACCCAGCGTCCCCAGGGAGCGCTCAACGCGGACATCCGCGCCAACGTCACCAGTTCTGTCGTCCTGCGGGTCCAGTCGGAGGCCGAGTCGCTGGACGTCATGAATGCGAAGCTGGCCGCCGCTATCCCCACCGACAGTCCCGGCCGGGCCTACCTCATTCGGGGCAACGCGGCGCCCGAAGAGTTCCAGACAGCCACCCTCGCCGGAACGGAGCGCGATAGCGGGGCGGGGCACGTCACCGTGATGACCGCCGAAGAGTTCCTTACCAATCCCCCGCTGCCCGCAGCACGTGGCAGCGAAGCACTGATCGATTCGGCGGACGCTGCAGCATCTTTCATCGAACTGGCGCGCACATTGTGGCTGGACGACGGCGGCGAACTTCCGCACCGGCCCATCGCGCCACCCCTACCGACAAACGTCCCCTTCCCGGGTCCGGCGTCCCCCATTCGCTCCTCTGGTGATCCGGGCCCGGTACGGCGGCCCGGCTTCCGTTTGGGAATCGTCGACCTGCCGGAGCACCAGAGTCAGAGCACCGTGGGATGGTCGCCTCCTGATGACGGGCATCTGGCCTTGCTTGGCGGACCTACCCACGGGCGGGGCACGCTCTCCGCAGGCCTGAAGCTGCTGCTTGCCCAGTGGGCTGCGGATGCAATCATGCCCGCATACATCCTCGACGCCGACGGAACTCTGGCGAGCGCGGCCAGCCACCCGCTGGCGGGAGCAGTCGTGGGACCCGGGGAATCGCGGCGCGCCGCGCGGCTCCTGGCCAGGTTGAGCGAGGAGATGGCACGCCGGCTCGCTGCATCGTCCGCTCCGACCGCGGCGTTGTTGCTGGTCGTCCACGGCTGGGGAACCTGGGTTTCTGCGTTTCGTTCCGGCCCTTATGCCTGGGCCGAGGACCTGTTTCAGGACCTGATCCGGGGCGGTCCCGGAGCAGGGATCACCGTCATCGTCACAGGGGACCGGGAACTGGTGACAGCGAGGTTCTTCGCGTCTCTGCCCAACCGGATCTACTTCCCTGCCACCGCGACCCTGGAGAGCCGCCTCATGTGGCCGGCCGTGCCGAAGGTTCGGGCTATCGCTGGCCGGGTCATCGCGTCCGGGCCATTCGCGGCGGGCTGCCGTCCCGACGCCGGCCGGAGCTCCCCAGTCGTCCCGCCATCGAAGGATCGAGACGACGGGGTTGGGATGGGACAGACGCGCTACCCGGGATCGACCGGAAGCGAATACGACGACGGTCCGGACAACGAAGCCTCAGACGCCGACACGTTCCGGGTGGCGCAACTCTTCGAGCCGCCGCCGTGGGCCGGGCCGGCGATGACCGGTGACCTCGTCGGCACAGAAGCACGGCTGGCCCTTTCCTTTCGGGTGGAGGCACTCCCAGACCGGGTCACGGTGCGGGATGTGGCTTCCCGCCTCCTCGCGAGCGCGGCAGACGGAGGCCGGGCGGGGAGAAAAGGCCGGGACGATGGCCGATTCTGGATCGGCCTCGCAGGCGACGAACCCGGGCCCTCGGGCATCGAACTCCCGGCCTCAGGTGTCGCCGCCGTGTTGGGAGCACCTGGGACAGGCAAGAGCACGCTCCTGGAATCCCTCGTCGCCCTGAACCCCTTGATGAGCTGGTTGAAGCCGGATAAGGAAACACCCCAGGAGTACTGGACGGAGATCCATCGGAGAGCCGACGCGGGAACATTAGACCGGAATGCAGTGGCGCTCGCCGACGACCTCGACCTCTCCACCTCGGAGGTCAACAACGCACTGCGCGACCTTAACGGCCGGGGTTGGCGGGTGATCTTCACCGCAGGCTACGGCCCCCTTGTGCAGCAGCGGGTGCCACTGGCAATGCAGGCTCGCCTTTACGGCAAGGGCGTCCTGCTTCGGCCCCGCAGCCTGATGGACGGCGACCTCTTCGGGGTACGGTTCGACCCCGAGTCGCATCAGCCCGCCGGACGGGCGGTCCTCATCGGCGATGGTACGGCGACGTGGGTTCAGCTCGCCGTTCCGGAGCCATCAGCGCTGTCCAGGAAAGATGCCAAAGGAAATGCCCCCGAGGTAACGCCGGAGGAGAGGCAGGGATGAAGCCCGGATCAGGCGAACGGGGATGACGCCCCCGCGACGAACCCCGGAGTGGTGCCTACAGCGCCGGCGGGGACCCAGCAACCCGAGAGGCATAGGCGATGACGCGCTTGTCGAACAACAGCACGATCGCGACGGCGGCCGGCACCAGCATCGCAAGCCCGGCCAGCGGGTACCCGCCCGTCAGCGTGGGGAACCCGATCGTGAGCGCAAACAGCTGGGCCACCAGCGCGCCCGCGCGCGGCCAACGGTAGCCGCGGAACAGGAAGTGGCCCACCGCGAACAGCCAGGCCGAGAAGGCCAGCAACAAGCCGAGGGTGAAGACCGCACCCCAGAAGGAAAGCACCGGCGCTCCGGTCAGCAACTGCAGCGCATACCAGCCGGCCGCCACCAAGAGGGCCACTGCCTCGAGGGCAGCAACGGCCGAAATCACGGCGATGCCGGCGGGACGGGAAGGCCGGGCCGGGTCCGGTGCGCCGGCGGGCGAACCGCCAGTGTTGTCGGGCTCAACCGGCTCCTGGGGATTCTCTGCGGGTCTTGACACACTGGCACCATACCCGACATAGTCAAAACCACTTGGGGGACCGCCGATGCATGTGATGCATCGCTCACGAATCGGCGGCATATGGACCGCTAAAACCCCTTGTTTACGCAGCGTTAACATGACACGCTTAATCCAGATGACCGAGGGGGCCCACTGGGCCCCTTTCTTATGAAGCCTCTAGTGAATAATTTCACAAGACGCCGAACGAATTCCCAGGAATGGAGTTACTGATCAGCATGGATTGGCGTAACCGCGCAGCGTGCCTCGACAAGGACCCGGAGCTGTTCTTCCCGGTAGGAAACACCGGACCTGCCCTCCTGCAGATTGAGGAAGCCAAGAGCGTCTGCCGCCGCTGCCCGGTCGTGGACACCTGCCTGCAGTGGGCCTTGGAGTCCGGCCAGGACGCCGGCGTCTGGGGCGGCATGAGCGAGGACGAGCGCCGGGCCCTCAAGCGCCGCGCCGCCCGCGCCCGCCGCGCCTCCTAGCTTGCCGGCCGGGCTCCCCCGGCACACAAAAGCACAACGGAAGCCCCGGACCATTCGGTCCGGGGCTTCCGTCGTTGTCAGCTGAGAATCACCGCGAAGCCAGGCTTAGGACCACCTGCACGGCGGTGCCCCCGCCCTCGCGCGGTTTCCACTGGATGCTGCCGCCCAGCTCGGACGTCACGAGGGTACGGACAATCTGCAGTCCCAGCCCCTCGGTGTAGGACCCGGCAGGCAGCCCGACGCCGTCGTCCGCCACCGTCACGGTCAGCAGCTCATCGCCGTCCTCGCTCTCCGAGCGGTCCGCGAGCAGCCACACCGTGCCGGCCCGGCCCTCGAGCCCGTGCTCGACGGCGTTGGTGACCAGTTCGTTGATGACCAGGGCCAGCGGGGTCGCGAAGTCGCTCGGCAGCTCGCCGAACATGCCGGAGCGCTGGGTGCTCACCTGCTGGGACGGCGATGCGACCTCGGCCGATAGACGGAACTGCCGGCCGATGAGCTCGTCGAAGTCCACGCTCTGGGTCAGGCCCTGCGACAGCGTCTCATGCACCAGGGCGATCGTGGCCACCCGTCGCATCGCCTGTTCCAGGCCCTGCTTGGCCTCGTCACTGACCATTCGGCGCGACTGCATCCGCAGCAGCGCCGCCACGGTCTGAAGGTTGTTCTTCACCCGGTGGTGGATCTCGCGGATGGTGGCGTCCTTGGTGACGAGCTCCATCTCCCGCCGGCGAAGCTCTGAGACGTCGCGGCAGAGCACCAAGGCGCCGAACCGCTGCTGCTCATCCCGCAGCGGGATCGCACGCAGGGACAGGCTGACACCCCGGGATTCGATCTCGCTCCGCCACGGCATCCGGCCGGTGACCACGAGCGGTAGCGTCTCGTCCACCATCCGACGATCTTTGAGCAGCCCGGCGGTGACCTCGGCCAGGGAACGTCCCTCCAGGGATTCCCCGTCGCCGAGCCGGCGGAACGCCGAGACCCCGTTGGGGCTGGCGTACTGCACGATCCCCTCGGCATCCAGCCGGATCAGGCCGTCGCCGACTCGCGGCGCACCGCGCCGGGATCCGGTTGGCGAGGCGAAGTCCGGCCAGAGGCCGAGCGTGCCCATCCGCAGCAGGTCGTAGGCGCACTGCCGGTAGGTCAACTCAAGCCGGGACGGCATCCGCGAGCTGGACAAGTCCATGTGCGAGGTGACCACCGCGAGCGTCCGGCCGTTGCGCACCATCGGCACGGCCTCCACCCGCATCGCCATGTCGCTGCTCCAGTTGGTCTCATTGGAACGCTCAATGACGCGGCTTTCCCAGGCCTTGTCGACCAGGCGTTTCAGGTCCGAGCGGATGCCCTCCCCCACGAAGTCGGTATGGAACACCGTGTGCGAGGTGGAGGGCCGCACGTGCGCCAGCGCCACGTACCCCAGTTCGGGGTGTGGGAACCACAGCGCCAGGTCGGCGAAGGCCAGGTCGGCGACCATCTGCCAGTCCCCCACGAGCAGATGAAGCCACTCGGCGTCCCCCGGCCCGAAATCAGCGTGTTCCCTGATGGGGTCGGTAAAGATTGCCACAGCACCTCCATTTGCGACGCGGGGACCGGCAGGATCCTAGCGTCGAACGATTGACCTCAAGAGCCTCAATGCTACCGACAGCGACGCCATGTCATCGGCCTCGAGCGCGTTGACCTCGTCAAACATGCTCTTGGCCCGCTCGAGTTGCTCGACGTTCTTGCTCTCCCACGCCACCAGGCGTTCCTCAGCCGGCATCTCGGCCGGCGTCGCCTCAAGGACAGCGGTCGTCATGTCCGACACCGTCGAGTAGAGGTCGTCGCGGAGGGCCGCACGGGCCAGCGCCTGCCACCGGTCCCTGCGCGGGAGCTTGGTGATCCGCTCGAGCAGGGAGTCCGCGTGGAACCGGTCGAAGACCGTGTAGTACACATGCGCGATGTTCTCCACCGGTTCCGGGCTGGCGTGAACGATCTTGGCGATGTCCAGCAGCACAAAGCTCTCGAACAGCTCCGCCCAGCGGTGGGCCAGGTCCTCCGGAAGCTCCCAGCCGCGGGCCTTCTCCAGCCACTGCTGCACCCGCTCGCGGTCACCGCCGCGCAGGTACTCCAGCAGCCGGGCACGCATCGGATCCAGCAGCGGCTTGAAGTCGGCGACGATCTCCTCGATCGGCCGCGCAGCATTGCCCTGGCTGAGGACCCAGCGCACGGCCCGGTCCAGGAGCCGGCGGATGTCCAGGTGAACGGTGCTCCAGTGTTCGGTCGGGAACGACGCCGGCAGTTCGTTAAGCTCGCCGACCATGACGTCGAGTTCGTAGACCTCGCGCAGTGCGACGAAGGCCTTGGCGACCGCTGCTTCCGTGGCCGAGGTTTCCTCCATGGCCCGGAACGCAAAGGTGATGCCGCCCATGTTGATCATGTCATTGGCGACGACGGTCGCGATGATCTCCCGGCGCAGCGGGTGGGTGTCCAGCTCGGCGTCGAACCGTTCGCGCAGCTGCTTCGGGAAGTAGGAACGCAGCGTCCGGCGGAACCACGGGTCCTCGGCGAGGTTGCTCTCCCGCAGTGCCGTGGCGAGCTCGATCTTGGCGTAGGCGGCCAGCACGGAAAGTTCCGGGGAGGTCAGGCCCTGGCCCTGGTCCAGGCGTTCGCGGAGCGTGGCGGTGGTGGGCAGGGCCTCCAGGTCACGCTTCAGGTCCGCCGACTTCTCCAGCCAGTCCATCAGCCGCTCGTAGCTGGGGCTCCATTCGGCCACGCGCATCCGGTCGTTGAGCAGCAGGATGTTCTGGTCGATGTTGTCCTCGAGCACCAGGCGGCCGACCTCGTCGGTCATCGAGCCGAGGAACTCGGCCCGCTCTTCCGGGTCGAGCTTGCCCGCGGCCACCATCCGGTCGACGAAGATCTTGATGTTGACCTCGTGGTCGGAGCAGTCAACGCCTGCGGAGTTGTCGATCGCATCGGTGTTCAGGATGACGCCCTGCAGGGCCGCCTCGATCCGGCCGCGCTGGGTCATGCCCAGGTTGCCGCCCTCGCCGACCACCTTCACGCGCAGCTCTCGGCCGTCGACCCGGATGGAGTCGTTGGCCTTGTCGCCGACTTCGGCGTTGGTTTCGGTGCTGGCCTTGACGTAGGTGCCGATGCCGCCGTTGTAGAGCAGGTCGGCGGGCGCCAGCAGGATGGCCCGGAGCAGTTCCGGCGGGCTGAGCCGGGTGGTGCCCTCCGGCAACCCCAGGGCCGCGCGGACCTGCGGGGAGACGGGGATGGACTTGGCCTGGCGCGGGTAGACCCCGCCGCCCTCGCTGATCAGCGACTTGTTGTAGTCGTCCCACGAGGAGCGGGGCAGGTCGAAGAGCCGCTGCCGTTCCTCGAAGGATGATGTCTCGTTGGGGTTCGGGTCGAGGAAGATGTGCCGGTGGTCGAACGCGGCGAGCAGCCGAATATGCTTGGAGAGCAGCATGCCGTTGCCGAAGACGTCGCCGGACATGTCGCCGACGCCGACGACGGTGAACGGCTCGGACTGGGTGTCGAGGACTCCTGTCCGAGCCCGCC
>NZ_JBFBKP010000053.1:28272-29906 GCF_040702285.1 Arthrobacter sp. NPDC080086 | reverse complement strand
TGCCTGCACGCGTGTGCCCGCCCCCCGCGCCCCCCGGGCTGCCGAGAGGTGTACAAACCCCCACCCCCCCAAAACCCGCCGGCGGGGCCCCACCGTGGGGTGGGCCCCCGCCGTCGTATGTGTCCCGCGGGGCTCAGTGGCCCGGGCGGGGGATGAGAATTACGTAGTCCGGTTCCGACCGGTGATGGCGCCGTAGATTCCGGCGACGACGAGGCCGCCGACGATGGCCAGGATCCAGGAGCCGAGGTTCCAGAATTCCATCTTGCCGCCGCCGAAGAGCAGGTCGCCGATCCAGCCGCCGACAATGGCACCAACCACACCGAGAACGAGGCTGGTGACCCAGCCGCCGCCAACCCGGCCAGGCATGATTGCCTTAACGATTGCACCTACAATGAGTCCGAGAATGATCCAGCCTAGAAAGCCCATGTCTCCTCCTACATATTCGTCGGCATTCACCTTAGGAATCCCGATTATGGCTTCAAGCTAACACACGGCCCACGGCCTGTCAGCAGTCCCACCCTCAATCGTTATGTGCCCTCTTTGGCCCCGCCGGCACGCGGAATCCGGGTCCCTCCCGGTACGGTTGACCCCTGGAGTCGGGGGCCTCGAAAACGCCCGGCGGCGCCGATCATTTGTCTAAAGGAGAACGGCCCGTGGCTGCTAACGGCGGTACCAAGGCGATTGTGGCGGCGCTGACCGCCAACCTCACGATCGCCGTCCTGAAATTCGTCGCCTTCCTCCTGACGATGTCCTCGTCGATGCTGGCGGAGGCGATCCACTCCGTCGCCGACTCCGGCAACCAGCTGCTGCTGCTTCTGGGCGGCAAGCGCGCCACCAAGCAGGCCAGCCCGGAGCACCCCTTCGGCTACGGACGGGAACGCTACATCTACGCCTTCATCGTCGCCATCGTGCTCTTCAGCGTCGGCGGCCTGTTCGCGCTGTACGAGGCGTGGGGCAAGCTGCAGCACCCGCACGGCATCGAGGGCGGGTTCTGGTGGGTTCCGCTGGCCGTTCTCCTCGGCGCCATCATCGCGGAGTCGTTCTCCTTCCGCACGGCCATCCGCGAGTCCAACCCCCTGCGCGGCAACCAGAGCTGGATCCGCTTCATCCGCAACGCCAAGCAGCCCGAGTTGCCCGTGATCCTGCTGGAAGACTTCGGCGCGCTGCTCGGCCTGCTCTTTGCCCTCCTGGGCGTGGGGCTGACCCTCATCACCGGCAACGGCATCTGGGACGCCCTGGGCACCGGCATGATCGGCCTGCTGCTGGTGGCGATCGCCGCGGTTCTGGCGATCGAAACCAAGTCGCTGCTGCTGGGCGAGTCGGCCACGAAGGCGGACATCGCGAAGATCCGCGGCGCGATCGAGTCAGATGGCACCGGCATCATCCACCTCAAGACCATGCACCTGGGACCCGAGGAACTCCTGGTCGCGGCGAAGATCAGCGTCGGCGCGGCAGACTCCGGCCGTGAGATTGCCGCCGCGATCGACGCCGCCGAGGCCCGGATCCGAGAGGCGGTCCCCACCGCCCGGTTGATCTACCTGGAACCGGACCTGCGGCGGGGGGGGGGGCGGCGGGGGGGGGCGCCCCCCCCCCCCAACCCCCCCGCGGGGCCCGGCCGCCGGGGGGGGCGCCCG
>NZ_JBFBKP010000053.1:0-28262 GCF_040702285.1 Arthrobacter sp. NPDC080086 | reverse complement strand
GGTTTCACCCACCTGCACCCGCCCGGGGGGCGGGGGGCGGCCTCCGCGCCCGCGCCGCACCACCGAATCACCGGTCCGGGCAGCCGGCAGGCCGTTGGACCGAACGGCGGTCGCGGTTACCGGACCAGCGGCCTCCGGCGTTCCACGGCCCCACTGAGGACGGCGACGCCAAGGCCCAGCAGCGCCAGCACCGCGCCGACCAGGGCGGGGGCCACGTAGCCCCAGCCCCAGGCGATGACCAGGCCGCCGAGGAAGGCGCCGAGGGCGTTGGCCACGTTCAGGGCGGCGTGGTTCAGCGAGGAGGCAAGCGACGGCGCGTCGGGGGAGGCGTCCAGCAAACGGGTCTGCAGCGCCGGGACCAGCATGGAACCCGCGCCGCCGACGACGAAGACCATCAGGTACGCGGACCACGGCCAGTGCACCGCTACGGCGTACACCACCAGGGCCACGGCGACGCCGGGGAGTACCCAGTAGATGGTGCCCATGACGGACTTGTCGGCGATGCGTCCGCCGACAATGTTGCCCACCACCATGCCGACACCGTAGAGCGCGACGACCAGGGGCAGCCATTCGGCCGGGATCCCGGCGACGTCGGTCATCGTGTGGGCGATATAGGTGTAGGTCGCGAAAAAGCCGCCGAAGCCCACGACGCCGATCAGCACCGCCAGCCAGACCTGCAGCCGCTTGAGGGATGCGAGTTCCCGGCGGATGCTCGCGTCAGCGTGGGGTGCCTGGTACGGGACAAACTTCCACAGCATGGCCATGGTGGCGATCCCGATGATGCCGACCAGGAGGAACAGCAGCCGCCAGCCGAAGTTCTGGCCCAGCCAGGTGCCGAACGGGACGCCGATGACGTTGGAGACCGTCAGGCCGGCCATCACCATCGAAATGGCCCAGCCGCGGCGGGTGGGGGCAACCAGCGAGGAGGCGATCACCGCGGCGACGCCGAAGAACGCGCCGTGCGGCAGGCCGGCCGCGAAGCGGGACACCAGCATGGTGCCGTAATCTGGGGCGATGACCGAGCTGAGGTTCGCGAGGCTGAAGAACAGCATCAGGCCCAGGGCCAGATACTTGCGGGGGAGCTTCGCGCCGACGGCGGCGAGCAGCGGGGCGCCGACCACGACGCCGAGCGCATAGGCGGAGATCAGGTGCCCGGCCTCCGGGGTGCTGATGCCCAGACCGTGCTCGACCTCCTTGAGCAGGCCCATCATCGTGAATTCCGTGGTGCCGATGCCGAAGCCGCCCATGGCCAGCGAAATGATGGCGAGGGTCAGGTTGTAGGAACCGGTCCGGGGTGTGGTGGGGGCGTCGTTAGTTAAAGTCATCCATCTGCTTTTCGATCAGTGAGTGGTCAGTGCCCGGCCGTGGCCGTGGATCAGGGGTTTGCGCAGTTCCGTGTGTGCCAACGCGTGGCGGGCGGCCCGCTATTCCGGATCCGGACTGCGCGGCCGTTCCATTCTCTCCCGGGGCGGGGGTGCGGCGGCACCTAGACTGGGGTCGTGACTGAACTCATCAACGTCGTCGGCGGTGCGATCGTCGATTCCCTGGCCCGGCCCCGGACCCTGCTGGTGGCGAGGCGGACCGCGCCGCCCCGTTTCGCGGGCATGTGGGAGTTCCCCGGCGGCAAGGTGGACCCGGGGGAGACGTCGGAGCAGGCGCTGCACCGGGAACTGTCCGAGGAGCTCGGTGTCCGGGTTGTACTGGGACCTGAATTACCCGCACCCGGGCCGGAAGGCTGGCCGTTAAACCCGACGGCGGTGATGCGGGTTTGGTTTGCCGAACTCGACGGCGGGACCCCGCAGCCGCTGCAGGACCACGACGAACTCCTTTGGGTGCCCCTGGCCGACCCGGAACAGGTGCTGGCGCTGCTTTGGATCCCCGCGGACCTGCCGATCGTCGAGGCGCTCCTCGCGGCCGTCGCCGCGCAGGCCTCAACGCACTAGCCTCAACCAACTAGCCGCGACCCGCCAGGCCCAGCTCGCCAAGCCCAACTCGCAAGACCTACCCTCTATCCGCAGCCCGGACGCCGCCCTACATGGGTAACCGGACCTCAGAACAGCGTGGGCTGGGCGGCCACCGGTTCGGCGGCCGACTCCCCGGTACCGGAGTGACCGCCGCTGCCCGCGGTGCCCCGTCCATGCCTGATGCGCGCCGAGCCCGGCAGGCTGCCCGCCGGGTACCGGGCCTCCTCGTCGCGCGGGTCCTGGTCGATGTCCTCGTGACTGAAACCCGTGGAGCCGATGAAGCCGTGGCGGGCCTTGAAGAAACGGACCCGGCCGGCCAGCCAGGCGCGGTATTCCTTGGACGCGTAGGACCCGCCGCCGTACAGCCGGCGGTACTTTCCGGCGAGTTGGGGGTGTTCCCTGGCGATCCACTGCATGAACCATTCCCGGGTCCCGGGCTTGAGGTACAGGGCCCCGGCGCTGACTCCCGTGGCCCCGGCCGCCGCCAGCGAACCGAAAAGGGAGTCGAGGGCCTCATCCGAGTCGGACAACCACGGCAGGATCGGCATGGCCATCACGCCGCAGGGCAGGCCGGCCTCGCGCAGCCGGGAAATCAGCTTCAACCGGGCCCGGGGACCGGGTGTTCCGGGTTCCACCGCCTCGGACAACTGCTCGTCCGTCATGGCCAGGGAAATGCCCACGCCCACGGGTACCTGGGTGGCCGCGTGCTTCAGCAGCGGGATGTCGCGGGCCAGCAGGGTGCCCTTGGTGAGGATGGAGAGGGGCGTGCCGGAGTCGGCAAGGGCCCGGATGATGCCGGGCATCAACTGGTAGCGGCCCTCGGCGCGCTGGTAGGGGTCTGTGTTGGTACCCAAAGCCACCTGGTGCCGTTGCCACGACGGTTTCGCCAGCTCACGGCGCAGCACCTCCGCGGCGTTGACCTTGACCACCACCTGGCTGTCGAAGTCCAGGCCCGCGTCGAAGTCGAGGTAGGTGTGGGTCTTCCGCGCGAAGCAGTAGACGCAGGCGTGGCTGCAGCCGCGGTAGGGGTTGATGGTCCATTCGAAGGGCATCCGGGAACCGGCGGCCACCTTGTTGAGCACCGATTTGGCGGTGACCTCGTGGAAGGTGACCCCGGCAAACTCCGGGGTGGTGACGGACCGGACCAGGCCCGCCAGCGGCAGCAGCGCCGGTGCGGGCAGCGGAGCCGTCTGGCCGTCGGGGGCCTGCGTCCCGGTCCTGGGCGTCTCTGCATTGAGTGCCTCTGCATCGACTGCTTGTGCATTGAGTGCCTGTGCGTCCCACCTCATGACCTTATTCGAATATATGTTCGATCTTAAGTCAAGGCTGCCCGTCCCGTCCTACCCCGTCCCGTCTCACCCCGTGCCGGGCAAGCACCGACCCGGCTGCGCCGGCCGGCCGTCACCACCGGTCACTGTCCCTCCGGGGCCGCCGCGACGATTGCTAGGCTGGCCCCATGATCCTCCTGACTGGCTTTGAACCCTTCGGCGGCGAAACGACCAACCCCTCCTGGACGGCGGTGCAGCATGCGGCCGGCGTGCTGCGGGCCGAGGGCCTGGAGGTGGCCACCGTGGAACTGCCGTGCGTCTTCGGCGATTCGCTGGTGGCGCTGGACGCCGCGCTCCGGGAGCACCGCCCGGACCTGGTGGTGTGTGCCGGGCAGGCCGGCGGCCGGACCGGCATCTCCCTGGAGCGCGTCGCCATCAACTGTGACGACGCACGGATCCCGGACAACGCCGGGAACGCTCCGGTGGACGAGCCCGTCCTACCCGATGCCCCCGCCGCCTACTTCGGCACCTTGCCGGTCAAGGCCGCGCTGCAGGAACTGCGCCGCCTCGGAATACCCTCCGAGGTTTCTCAGACGGCGGGAACCTACGTCTGCAACCACGTCTTCTTCGGCCTGATGCACGCCCTCCGCGATGAGCCCGGCATCCGCGGCGGATTCGTCCACGTTCCCTTCGGCCCGGATCAGGTGCAGCCCGGAACCGGCGCGGCCTCCCTGCCGCTGGAGCAGATGGGGGAGGCGCTCGCCGTCGTCGTCCGGACGTCCCTGGCGACCACCACCGACCTCAAGCTGGCCGCCGGCGCCATCCACTGACGCGGAGGAACCACACCTGATATCGCGCTGCGGCGGCTCAGTCGAGGAGCTCCCAGACGACGCCGACGGCGGCGGTGACCGAGGCGCTGCCTGCCTCCACCGCGACGGGCTGGGCCGCGGCCGTGCGCAGCAGCGGCACCGGCGGCAGTGCGGGCGGGGACGCCGGATTCTCGGTCACGGAGAGGACCTTGCCCAGCCGCGCCCCTGCCAGGGCGGCGAACTGCCCTGCCCGCGTCAGCGCGTCTTCCCAGGCCATCTCCCGGGCCTCGGACTCGAGGGCGGCCGGATCCGCGAAGCCGAGGTCGATCCCGTGGAGCCGGGCGTCGTCGGCCCCGGCCCGCACCGCGTCGGCGACGACTGCCGCGGAACCGGCCAGGTCGCGGAGCCGGACCCGGAGCGTCCCGGTCGCCAGGTAGCCCGTCACGCGCTGGCCCTGGCCCTCCTGCCAGGTGAACTCGGCGCGCAGGGACAGGCCGGTGCTGGTGATGTCCCGATCCGTCACGCCGTGGCCCCGAAGTGCATCCGTGATGGCGGTCGCGGCGGCACCGGCGTCCCGGTAGGCAGCCTCCACGCCCGGGCGGCGCGACTCGACGCCGATCGAGAGGGTCAGCAGGTCCGGCGCGGACTCGGCGGTGCCGGTGCCCGTCACGGACAGGGTCCTGGGGGAGTTGGTCATGGTGGTCTCACTTTCCGCCGTCGCGGCCTGAGAGGCCGCGGTTGTTGGGTTCGTCGCGGAGGTCGGGGGAACGCCGCCATCCGCGGGGCCGCGCGTCGACGTGTTCCGGGTAGCCGCCGGCGGCCAGGCCCGCGTGCCGTTCGAAGGGGTTGGCCGTGCCGGGGTTTCCGGCACGGCACAGGGACCAGCCGGCCGCGGCGAAGTACAGGGGAAGGAACGGGATTCCGCAGCACAGCGCGTACTGGGTGCTGTGCCGTTCCTCGTGGCCCAGCAGCCCGGGGAAGCCCGCCCCGTCAGGGAAGCAAGGGGAAGGGGAGGACGAAGAAGAGGAGGATGACGAAGGGGAGGAAGGCGGGGGAGATTCGGCGCCGAAGACCCGGTCCGCGTCGGCCCGAAACAGCACGACATTGCCCACCGTGAATGCCGCCGCGTAGGGCAGTTTCCACCGGTAGCCCGCGGCGAGGATCAGGCCGCGCGGTCCGGACGCCACATGGCAGCGGGCACCCGCGGCCAGCAGCAGGCCCAGCAGGGTGCTGCCGTTGAGCAGGTTGGCCAGCTGCCGCAGCCTCGCTCCGGTCCCCATGGGGCCATGCTAGACCCCGGCCGGGGCTCCGGCGCCGTCAACTAGACTGGTTCAGACACCACCCGACTCGTAGCGAAGAACAGTAGATGACTGACACCTTGCCGGGCGCCGCCGTCCCGAACCTTCTGGATGAAGCCGCCATCAACGCCGCCGTAGAGCAGGCCGTCGCCGCCATCGCCGCGGCCTCCACCCTCGAAGAGCTCAAGGCCGCCCGCCTCGCGCACACGGGCGAGAAGTCCGCCCTGAGCCTGGCCAACCGCGAAATCGGCGGCCTGCCCAAGGACCAGAAGGCCGCCGCCGGCAAGCTGATGGGAGCCTCCCGCGGACGGGTCAACAAGGCGCTCGCGGACCGCACTGCGGAACTCGAGGCCGAGAACGACGCCCGCATCCTGGTCGAGGAGACCGTCGACGTCACGGCCGCCCCGCGCCGTCGTCGTGCCGGTGCCCGCCACCCGCTCTCCACCCTCCAGGACCGCGTCGCTGACATCTTCGTCGGCATGGGCTGGGAGATCGCCGAGGGCCCCGAGGTTGAATCCGAGTGGTTCAACTTCGACGCGCTGAACTTCAAGCCGGACCACCCGGCCCGCGAAATGCAGGACACCTTCTTCGTCGAGCCGCCCGAGGCGCACCTTCTCATGCGCACCCACACCTCCCCGGTGCAGGTCCGCTCCATGCTCGAGCGCGAGGTCCCGATCTACGTCCTCTGCCCCGGCAAGGTGTTCCGCACCGACGAGCTGGACGCCACTCACACCCCGGTGTTCCACCAGTTCGAGGGCCTCGCCATCGACAAGAAGCTGTCCATGGCGGACCTGCGCGGCACCCTGGAGCACTTCGCCCGGCAGATGTTCGGCGACGAGGCCCAGATCCGGCTGCGCCCCAACTACTTCCCGTTCACCGAGCCCTCCGCCGAGCTGGACATCTGGCACCCCGGCGCCAAGGGCGGCCCCCGCTGGATCGAGTGGGGCGGCTGCGGCATGGTCAACCCGAACGTGCTCCGCGCGGCCGGCATCGACCCGGACGTCTATTCAGGTTTTGCCTTCGGCATGGGCATCGAGCGGACCCTCATGTTCCGCAACGAGGTCGGCGACATGCGCGACATGATCGAAGGCGATGTACGTTTCAGCGAGCACTTCGGGATGGAGATCTAACAGTGCGTATCCCCCTTTCCTGGCTGCGTGAATTCGCGGCCGTTCCTGCCGGTGCGAGCGCCGAGGAAGTCATGGCCGACCTCGTGAAGGTCGGCTTCGAAGAAGAGGCCGTGCACCGGCCCACCGACACCCTGCAGGGTCCCATCGTCGTCGGCCAGGTGCTGTCCCTGGTCAAGGAACCCCAGTCCAACGGCAAGACCATCAACTGGTGCCAGGTCCGCGTGGTCCCCGAGGGTCAGCAGCAGACCCTCACCGGCGAGGGCATCGACCCCTCCGGCGTGCAGGGCATCATCTGCGGCGCGCACAACTTCGTCGAGGGCGACAAGGTGGTGGTCACCCTTCCGGGCGCCGTGCTGCCCGGCGACTTCCGCATCTCCGCGCGCAAAACCTACGGCCACCTCTCCGCCGGCATGATCGCCTCCGTGCGGGAACTCGGCATCGGCGATGACCACGACGGCATCCTGGTGCTCTCCCGCATCGGGCTTGACCCGGAAATCGGCACCGATGCGATGGAACTGCTCGGCCTCTACGACCAGGCCGCGGAAATCAACGTCACCCCGGACCGGGGCTACGCGTTCTCGATCCGCGGCGTGGCCCGTGAATACGCCCACGCCACCGGAACGCCGTTCACGGACCCGGCGTCGAAGGTCACCGCCCCGGCGGAACTTTCCGGCGGCTTCGACATCAAGCTCAACGACGACGCCCCGATCTACGGAAATGCCGGCTGCGACCGGTTCGTGGTCCGCACCGTCCGCGGTGTCGACGCCACGAAGCCGACCCCGCCGTGGATGGTCTCCCGGCTGCGGCTCGCCGGCATCCGGTCCATCTCGCTGCCGGTGGACATCTCCAACTACGTGATGCTCGAGCTGGGTCAGCCCACGCACTGCTACGACCTGGACACCCTCACCGGCGGCATCGTCGTCCGCCGCGCGGCCCAGGGCGAGAAGATCACCACCCTCGACGACAAGGAGCGCACGCTCGACGCCGAGGACCTGCTGATCACGGACGGTTCCGGCGCGATCGGCATCGCCGGCGTGATGGGCGGCGCGGCGACCGAGGTCTCCGACGCCACCACCAACATCCTGGTCGAGTCCGCACACTTCGACGAGGTCTCGATCGCCCGGTCCCGCCGCCGCCACAAGCTCCCGTCAGAGGCGTCCAAGCGCTTCGAGCGCGGCGTCGACTGGTACGTCGCCCCGGTGGCCGCCCAGCGCGTGGTCGACCTGCTGGTGGAGCTCGCCGGCGGAACGGCCGACGCCGAGGGCACCGACGTCGGCACCGCGCCGGACGCCGTCACCGTGGACCTCCCGGCAACCTTCGCCTCGGAGCGGATCGGCATCGACTTCACCGAGGAGCAGATCCTCACCTCGCTCCGGGACCTGGGCGCCGACGTCCGCACCACCGACGCCGGGTACGCCGTCACGGCCCCGAGCTGGCGGACGGACCTGGAGACCAAGGAAGACCTGTCCGAGGAAATCGCGCGGCTGGTGGGATACGACAAGATCCCCGCCACGCTGCCGGTGGCCCCGCCGGGCCGCGGCCTGACCCGCGTGCAGCAGCAGCGCCGCCGCCTGGTCCAGGCCCTCGCCGACGCCGGCCTCACCGAGGTGCTGGCCTACCCGTTCGTCTCCAAGGCCGCCAACGACACCTTCGGGACCCCGGTTGCCGGGGCGGACCGGAAGGCGCTCAAGCTGGCCAACCCGATCAGCGAGGAACAGGGCTTCCTGCGCACCTCGATCCTGCCCGGCCTGATCGAGGTGGCGAAGCGGAACCACTCCCGCGGCTTCCGCGACCTGGCCCTCTTCGAGACCGGCCTGGTCTTCCTGCCGGGGGAGACCCTCGGCACCGCCTCGATCCCGCCGCTCGGCGCCCGCCCCGCCGAGGAGGTCCTGGACGGACTGTTCGACGGCGTCCCGGACCAGCCGCTGCACCTGGCGGCCGTGCTGACCGGCCACGACAGCCCGGCCGCCCCGGCCCACACCCCGCGGGCCTGGGACTACGCCGACGCGCTGGACATCGCCCGGCTGGCCGGCGACGTGCTCGGCGTCGAACTGGTCGTCAGCCAGGGCAGCCACCAGGCATTCCACCCCGGCCGGGCCGCGCAGCTGGCGCTGCGCACCGGCGAGGTGATCGGCTACGCCGGCGAACTGCACCCCAAGCTGCTCGCGGCGCACGACATGCCCGCCCGCTCGGTGGCGCTGGAACTGAACGCGGACGCCCTGTTCGAGGCGGCCGCCGACGTGATCGTCGCCCGGCCCATCTCCGGCTACCCGGTGGCCACCCAGGACGTCGCCCTCGTGGTGGCGGCCGATGTGCCCGCCGGGGACGTGCTGGAGGCGCTCCGCGAGGGCGCCGGCGATCTGCTGGAAGAGGTGTCCCTGTTCGACGTCTACGCCGGTAAGGGCATCGAGGACGGCAAGAAGTCCCTGGCCTTCAACCTGCGCTTCCGCGCAGACGACCGCACCCTGACCGCGGACGAGGCCTCAGCCGCCCGTGATCTGGCCGTGGCCGCCGCACACGAACGCTTCGGCGCCGTCCAGCGGTAACAAGGCGCAGCGCTAAAGGGGGCCAGGGCTAACAGGATCCGTCGGTACAAACCGGCACCACGAATAAGCTCCCCGCAACCTGCCGGTTGCGGGGAGCTTTTCTCGTTGCGGACGTGACGCTGGGCGTTATGGGACCAGCAGGACCTTGCCGGTGGTGCGCCGATGTTCCAGGTCCGTGTGCGCGGACGCCGCGTCGGCCAGGTCGTACTTCGCGCCGATCCGCACCTTGAGGCTGCCGTCGGCGACGGCGGCGAAGAGCTCGTCCGAGCGCCAACGGCGTTCCTTCGCGTCCCGCAGGTAGTGGACGATGGTGGGCCGGGTGAGGTAGAGCGAGCCGCCGGAGTTCAGCCGCTGCGGATCCACCGCCGGTACCGGGCCGGAGGCGGCGCCGAAGAGCACCAGGGTGCCGCGGACCCTGAGCGCCGCGAGCGAATCGTCGAAGGTGTCCTTGCCGACGCCGTCGTACACCACGTGCACGCCTTCGCCGTTGGTGAGTTCCCGCACCTTAGCCCCGAACCCCTCGTACCGCAGCACATGGTCTGCGCCGGCTTCGCGGGCCAGGGCCTCCTTCTCGTCGGTGGAAACGGTGGTGATGACCCGCGCGCCCTTGGCCTTGAGCAGCTGGATCAGCAGCAGGCCCACGCCGCCGGCGCCGGCGTGCAGCAACACCGTCTGGCCGGCCTTCACCTCGAAGGTCGAGTTGATCAGGTAGTGAGCGGTGATGCCCTGGAGCGGCAGGGCGGCGGCGGTGAAGTCGTCGACGCCGTCGGGCACCGGCAGCGCCTTGTCCGCGTCCACCAGCGCGTACCCGGCGTAGCAGGCGACGCCCTCGGCGGTGGCGACGCGGTCGCCCGCGGAGAATCCGGTCACGCCGTCGCCGGTTTCCTCGACGGTGCCGGAGGCCTCGGAGCCGGGGATGAAGGGGTAGTCCACCTTGTAGACGCCGCTGCGCTTGTAGGTGTCGATGAAGTTCACCCCGACCGCGGCAACCTTGATCAGCAGCTGGCCGGGGCCGGGGACGGGCCGGTCGATGGGGGAGAGCTCAAGGACTTCCGGGCCGCCGGCCTGCCGGGCGACAATAGCGTGCGTCATGTGACTCCTTCGTGTGGGCCTTCCGGGCAGGGCGGTCCGTGCCCGGGGTGCTGTGACCATCCTAGGGACCGGCCCGGGCTCCGCCCAGCATCCATGACGGGGAAGAGGGCACGGTAGGGTCCAGACGTCAGCCCGCGAGAGCATGCATAAATATCAGCAGCGATGCATAGTCTTGCTGTATGCTGGGGGCTATGACTATTTCTGTTGCCGTCTCCGGGGCCAGCGGTTACGCCGGCGGCGAGGTGCTCAGGCTGCTTGCCGGCCACCCGGACGTCACCATCGGGGCTATCACGGCGCACAGCAACGCCGGTTCCAGACTAGGCGAACTCCAGCCGCATCTCCATGGTTTGGCGGACCGGATCCTCGAAGACACCACGGTGGAGAACCTCGCCGGGCACGACGTCGTCTTCCTCGCCCTGCCGCACGGCGCCTCCGCCGCGATCGCAGCGCAGCTGCCCGCGGGCACGGTCGTAATCGACGCCGGCGCCGACCATCGGCTCCAGGACGCGGCGGCATGGGAAAAGTTCTACGGCTCCCCGCACGCCGGCACCTGGCCCTACGGCCTGCCCGAGCTGCCGGGCCAGCGGGAGGCCCTGCGCGGCGCGACCCGCATCGCCGTGCCCGGCTGCTACCCGACGTCGGCGCTGCTGGCGTTGACGCCCGGCTTCAGCAACCACCTGCTGGCGGCCGACGACGTCGTCATCGTCGCCGCCTCGGGAACCTCGGGGGCCGGCAAGGCCGCCAAGGTGAACCTGATCGGCTCCGAGGTCATGGGCTCGATGAGCCCCTACGGCGTGGGCGGCGGCCACCGCCACACACCCGAGATCGAGCAGGGCCTCTCCAACGCGCTGAACTCGCCCGTGACGGTGTCCTTCACTCCCACCCTCGCGCCGATGAGCCGGGGCATCCTCACCACCGCCACCGCCAAGGTGCGGCCGGGCGTCACGGCCGAGGAGCTCCGCCGGGCCTGGGCCGCGGCCTACGACGAGGAGCCCTTCGTCCACCTGCTGCCCGAGGGCCAGTGGCCCACCACCAAGTCCGTCCAGGGCTCCAACCACGCCGCCATGCAGCTGGCCTTCGACGAGCGGATCGGCCGCGTGATCGTCACCTGCGCCATCGACAACCTCACCAAGGGCACCGCCGGCGGCGCCGTCCAGTCCATGAACATCGCCCTCGGCCTGGCGGAAACCGCCGGCCTCAACCTGCAGGGAGTCGCACCGTGAGCATCACCGCACCGAAGGGTTTCCGCGCCGCCGGCGTCAAGGCGGGCCTCAAGGCCTCCGGCAACCCGGACCTGGCCCTGGTGGTCAACGACGGCCCGGCCAAGGCCGCCGCCGCGGTCTTCACCTCCAACCGCGTCGCCGCCGCCCCCGTGCACTGGTCCCGCGAGGTCATCAAGGACGGCCGCGTGGACGCCGTCATCCTCAACTCCGGTGGCGCCAACGCCTGCACCGGCCCGCAGGGCTTCCAGAACACCCACACCACCGCCGAAAAGACCGCCGAGGCCCTCGGCGCCTCGGCGACGGACGTTTTCGTCTGCTCCACCGGCCTGATCGGCGAACAGCTGCCGATGGACAAGCTGGTCCCCGCGATCGGCACCGCCGCCGCCGAATTGAGCGCCGACGGCGGCCCGGCCGCCGCCGCCGCCATCATGACCACCGACTCGGTCTCCAAGCAGGCTCTCTTCACCGGCACCGACGCCGAGGGCCGGCAGTTCACCATCGGCGGCATGGCCAAGGGCGCCGGCATGCTGGCCCCGGGCCTGGCCACCATGCTCGTGGTCCTCACCACCGACGCCGAGGTCCAGCCCGAACTGCTCGACGTCGTGCTGCGCGACGCCACCAGCGTCACCTTCGACCGGACCGACTCGGACGGTTGCATGTCCACCAACGACACCGTGGTGCTGCTGGCCTCCGGCGCCTCCGGCGCCGTCCCCTCCGCCGCGGCGTTCGGCGCCGGCCTGACCCAAGTCTGCGCGGACCTCGCCCGCCAGCTCATCGGCGACGCCGAGGGCTCCAGCCACGACATCGCCATCCGCACCTTCAACGCCGCGAACGAACGCGACGCCGAGGTGGTCAGCCGCGCCGTCGCCCGCTCCAACCTCTTCAAGACCGCGATCTTCGGCAAGGATCCCAACTGGGGCCGCGTGCTCTCGGCCGTCGGCACCACGGACGCCGCCTTCGAACCGGACCAGCTCAACGTCGCGATGAACGGTGTGCAGATCTGCCGCAACGGCAGCATCGGGGAGGACCGATCCTTGGTGGACCTGGAACCGCGCGAGGTCCTGGTCGAGATCGACCTGCGGGCCGGCGAGGCCGAGGCCACCATCTGGACCAACGACCTGACCCACGACTACGTCCACGAGAACAGCGCCTACTCCAGCTGACCGGCCGCCGGACATACTGACGGACACCCCACCACCCGGAAGGGACCACCGCCCATGAACACCGAAGCCCGCGAGACCACCTCCATGGCGGACGCGCAGGACAAGGCCGGCACGCTGATCGAGGCGCTGCCCTGGATCCAGCGCTTCGCCGGCACCACCATGGTGATCAAATACGGCGGCAACGCCATGGTCAACGACGAGCTGCGCCGCGCCTTCGCCGAGGACGTGGTCTTCCTGCACCACGTCGGCATCCACCCCGTGGTGGTGCACGGCGGCGGCCCCCAGATCAACGCCATGCTCGGCCGGCTCGGCATCGAATCCGAGTTCAAGGGCGGCCTGCGCGTCACCACGCCCGAGGCCATGGACGTGGTCCGGATGGTCCTCACCGGCCAGGTGGGCCGCGAACTCGTGGGCCTGATCAACTCCCACGGCCCCTACGCCGTCGGCATGTCCGGCGAGGACGGCGGCCTGCTGCAGGCCGTCCGGACCGGCACCGTGGTCGACGGCGAGGACGTGGACCTGGGCCTGGTGGGCGAGGTCGTCGGCGTGAACCCCGAGGGCATCCTGGACATCATCGCCGCGGGCCGGATTCCCGTGATCTCCACCGTTGCCCCCGAAATCGAGGAGGACGGTTCCACCACCGGGCAGGTCCTTAACGTCAACGCGGACACCGCTGCCGCGGCCGTCGCCTCCGCCCTGGGTGCCTCCAAGCTGGTCATCCTCACCGACGTGGAGGGTCTCTACGCCAACTGGCCGGACAAGTCCTCGCTGATCTCCTCGCTGACCGCCTCCGAGCTGCGCGGGATGCTGCCGCGCCTGGAGTCCGGCATGATCCCGAAGATGGCGGCCTGCCTAAAGGCGGTCGACGACGGCGTCGAGCGCGCCCACATCGTCGACGGTCGGCTGGCCCACTCGATGCTCCTGGAAACCTTTACGACCGCCGGCATCGGCACCCAGGTCGTCCCCGATGAGGAAGTGAACTCATGAACGAACCCCTGAACGCGGCGCCGACCGGCGATGGGGCCCCCGCCCGTCCCCAGTTTTACCCCGACCTCGCAAGCTCGGGCGAGGACCCCGGAAACCGTGGCCCCATCGCGGTGCCCGACCACACCCGGGGCCCCATCGCCGGCTCGGCTCCGGCGCCCTCAGCGGCCGTCATGACCGGAGAGGGTAGTGGTGCGCAGTGGCTTTCCCGCTACTCTTCCTCGCTGCTGGGGGTCTTCGGGGCGCCGCAGCGGGTGCTGGTGCGCGGCGCGGGCTGCCTGGTCTGGGACGCCGACGGCAAGGAATACCTGGACCTGCTCGGCGGCATCGCCGTCAACGCCCTCGGCCACGCCCACCCCTTCGTCACCTCGGTGATTTCCAGCCAGCTCTCCACCCTGGGCCACGTCTCCAACTTCTTCACCAGCCCCACCCAGGTGGCCCTGGCCGAGAAGCTGCTGGAGACCGCCAAGGCCCCCGCCGGGTCCAAGGTCTTCTTCGCGAACTCCGGCACCGAGGCAGTCGAGGCCGCGTTCAAGCTCGCCCGCCGCAACACGGGCGCCGGCCCGGACAATGGAGAGGCCCCGCGCACCAAGATCATCGCGCTGGAGGGCGCCTTCCACGGCCGGACCATGGGCGCGCTGGCTCTCACCTACAAGGAGGCCTACCGGGCACCCTTCGCGCCCCTGCCCGGCGGCGTCGTCCACGTCCCGTTCGGCGACATCGACGCCCTGCTGGCCGAGATCGACGAGACCACGGCTGCCGTCATCCTCGAACCCATCCAGGGTGAGGCCGGCGTCCGGCCCCTGCCGGCCGGCTACCTCAAGGCCGCCCGCGAGGCCACCACCGCCACCGGCGCTCTGCTGATCCTCGATGAGGTCCAGACCGGCATCGGCCGGACCGGCAAGTGGCTCGCCAGCGAGGACGCCGGGATTGTGCCCGACGCCGTGACCCTCGCTAAGGGACTCGGCGGCGGCTTCCCGATCGGGGCCCTCATCACCTACGGCCCGGAGGTCTCGGCGCTGCTCACCGCCGGCCAACACGGCACCACCTTTGGCGGAAACCCCGTGGCCACGGCGGCCGCCCTGGCCACGCTGCACGTGCTGGAGAACCAGCAGGTGCTCGCCCACGTCCGGGAGGTGGGGGAGCACCTGCGCGCCGGCCTCGCCGGGATCGACGGCGTCATCGAGGTCCGCGGCGAAGGGCTGCTCATCGGCTTCGACCTAGACGCCGATGTCGCTCCCGCCGTCGTCGCCGCCGCCCTGGACGCCGGGTTCATCATCAACAGCCCCGGCCCGCACACCATCCGCCTGGCCCCGCCACTGATCCTCACCGAGGCGCAGGCGGACAGCTTCCTGGCCGCACTGCCGGCCCTCCTCCAGACCGCAAAGGACGCCCAGTGACTGCGACTGCCATGTCAAAGCCGAAGACCCGCCACTTCCTCAAGGACACGGACCTGACCCCGGCCGAGCAGGCCGAGGTGCTGGACCTGGCCGTCCGGATGAAGGCCGCCCCGTACAGCGTGCAGCCCTACGCCGCCGAGGCCAGCGGCCGGAAGACCGTCGCCGTCATCTTCGACAAGACCTCCACCCGTACCCGGGTTTCCTTCGCCACCGGCGTCGCGGACATGGGTGGCAACGCGCTGATCATCAACCCCGGCGAGGCCCAGATCGGCCACAAGGAATCCGTCGAGGACACCGCAAAGGTCCTCGAACGCATGGTCTCCACGATCGTATGGCGCACCGGAGCGCACCAGGGACTGGTCGCCATGGCCGCGAACTCCGCCGTCCCCGTCATCAACGCCCTGTGCGATGACTACCACCCGTGCCAGCTCCTGGCCGACCTGCTGACCATCAAGGAGCACAAGGGCTCCCTCGCCGGCCTGACCATGAGCTACCTCGGCGACGCGGCCAACAACATGGCCAACTCCTACCTGCTGGCCGGCGTCACCGCCGGCATGCACGTTCGGATCAGCGGCCCGGAGGGCTACCTGCCGGCGCCGGAGATCGTCGCCGCCGCCGAGGAACGCGCCGCCGGGACCGGCGGCTCCGTTCTCATCACGGCCGACGCCGCCGAGGCCCTGCGCGGCGCCGACGTCGTCGCCACCGACACCTGGGTCTCCATGGGCCAGGAGGACGAGAAGGAAGCCCGGATGCAGCTGTTCCGGGACTACTCCGTCGACGAGGACGCCATGACCCTCGCCGCGCCCGACGCCGTCGTGCTGCACTGCCTGCCCGCCTACCGCGGCTACGAGATCTCCGCCGGCGTGATCGACGGCCCGCAGTCCGTGGTCTGGGACGAGGCCGAAAACCGGCTGCATGCGCAGAAGGCCCTGATGGCCTGGCTGATGCACCATTCCGGCCTCGCCGTCGTCGAGGGCCTGGCACCGGTCGACGGGGCGGACTGATGTCCGTCCAGCCCGCCGCGCAGGGCGCCAGCCCGGCCACCAAGACGGCCCGCCAGGCCCGGATCGCCGCGATCCTGACCGGCGAATCCGTCCGCTCCCAGGCCGAGCTGGCGGCCCTGCTGGCGGACGACGGCGTGCAGGTCACCCAGGCCACCCTGTCCCGGGACCTAGTGGAACTCGGCGCCGTCCGGGTCCGCGGCAAGGAAGGTGTCCTGGTCTACGCGGTCCCCGGCGAGGGCGGCGAACGCGGCGCCAAGAGCGGCGTCACCCAGGAAATCCTGGACGCGCGCCTCGCCCGGCTCTGCGGCGAACTGCTGGTCACCGCCGAGGCCTCCGGAAACCTCGTGGTGCTCCGGACCCCGCCGGGCGCGGCGAACTTCCTGGCCCTGGCGATCGACCACTCGGTGATGCCGTCCATCCTGGGCACCATCGCCGGGGACGACACCGTCCTGCTGGTCACCCGCGACCCGGCCGGCGGGGCCGACGTCGCCGCCCGCTTCCTCGCCATGGCCGACGAAACCGGCCAATAGACCGGCCGTCCGTGGCGCACACTTGTACCAACGACCCAACAGAATTCCCCAACATAAGGAGCATTTGAAGTGACTGAGCGTATTGTGCTGGCCTACTCCGGTGGCCTCGATACTTCCGTGGCCATCGGCTGGATCGGTGAAGCGACCGGCGCCGAGGTCATCGCCGTGGCGGTCGACGTCGGACAGGGCGGCGAGTCGCTGGAGACCATTCGCCAGCGCGCCCTCGGCTGCGGCGCCGTCGAGGCCTACGTGGCCGACGCCTCCGACGAGTTCGCCAACGAATACTGCATGCCCACCCTCAAGGCCAACGCCCTGTACCAGGGCCACTACCCGCTGGTCTCCGCGATCTCCCGCCCGGTGATCGTCAAGCACCTGGTTAAGGCCGCCCGCGAATTCGGCGCCACCACGGTGGCCCACGGCTGCACCGGCAAGGGCAACGACCAGGTCCGCTTCGAGGTCGGCATCCAGACCCTCGGCCCCGACCTGAAGTGCATCGCCCCGGTCCGCGACCTGGCGCTCACCCGCGACAAGGCCATCGCCTTCGCCGAGGAAAAGGGCCTGCCGATCGAGACCACCAAGAAGAACCCGTACTCGATCGACCAGAACGTCTGGGGCCGCGCCGTCGAGACCGGCTACCTCGAGGACATCTGGAACGGTCCCACCAAGGACATCTACGACTACACCGCCACCCCGGAGTTCCCCCCGGCCCCGGATGAGGTCATCATCTCCTTCGAAGCCGGCATCCCGGTCGCGATCGACGGCGTCAAGGTCACCCCGCTGCAGGCCATCCAGGAACTGAACCGCCGCGCCGGCGCCCAGGGCGTGGGCCGCATCGACGTCGTCGAGGACCGCCTCGTCGGCATCAAGTCGCGCGAGATCTATGAGGCCCCCGGCGCCATGGCGCTGATCACCGCGCACAAGCACCTCGAGGACGTCACGATCGAGCGCGAGCAGGCCCGCTTCAAGGCCACGGTCGGCCAGCGCTGGTCCGAGCTGGTCTACGACGGCCAGTGGTTCTCCCCGCTCAAGCGCTCCCTGGACGCCTTCATCGAGGACACCCAGAAGTACGTCTCCGGCGACATCCGCATGACCCTGCACGGCGGGCAGGCCGTCGTCACCGGCCGCCGCTCGGACACCTCGCTGTACGACTTCGACCTCGCCACCTACGACACCGGCGACACCTTCGACCAGTCCATGGCGCGCGGCTTCATCGAGCTGTGGGGCATGTCCGCCAAGGTCGCCTCCGGCCGCGACATCCGCGTCGCCGGAAAGTAGCCCGCGTGGCTGAGCATAAGTCCGAAGCCACGAACACCGGCGCGCTGTGGGGCGGCCGGTTCGCCGGCGGCCCCGCGGACGCCCTCGCGGCCCTGAGCAAGTCCACGCACTTCGACTGGCGGCTGGCCCGCTACGACATCGCCGGGTCCAAGGCGCACGCCCGCGTGCTGCACAAGGCCGGGCTGCTCGACGACGGCGAGCTGGCCGGCATGCTGGACGCCCTGGACCGGCTGGACGCGGACGTCGCCTCCGGCGCGTACACCCCGGCCGAATCCGACGAGGACGTGCACGGTTCGCTCGAACGCGGCCTGATCGAGCGGGCCGGGCCCCAGCTGGGCGGCAAGCTCCGCGCCGGCCGGTCCCGCAACGACCAGGTGGCCACCCTGGGCCGGATGTTCCTGCGCGACCACGCCCGGATCATCGCCCGCGGCGTGCTCGCCACGATCGACGCGCTGGTGGACCAGGCCAAGGCCCACCACGGCGTGGCGATGCCGGGACGGACGCACCTCCAGCACGCCCAGCCGGTGCTGCTCAGCCACCACCTGCTGGCCCACGCCTGGGCGCTGCTGCGCGACGTGCAGCGGCTCGCCGACTGGGACAAGCGCGCCGGCGTCTCGCCCTACGGCTCCGGCGCCTTGGCCGGGTCCTCGCTGGGCCTGGATCCTGAGGCCGTCGCCGCGGACCTGGGCTTCTTCTCCGCGGCGCACAACTCGATCGATGGCACCGCAGCGCGCGACGTCTTCGCCGAGTTCGCCTGGGTCTCCGCCATGATCGGGGTGGACCTGTCCCGGGTCTCGGAGGAAGTGATCCTCTGGGCCACCAAGGAGTTCTCCTTCGTGACCCTGGATGATTCCTACTCCACCGGCTCCTCGATCATGCCGCAGAAGAAGAACCCGGACGTGGCCGAGCTGGCCCGCGGCAAGGCCGGCCGCCTGATTGGCGACCTGACCGGGCTGCTGGCCACCCTGAAGGGCCTGCCGCTGGCGTACAACCGGGACCTGCAGGAGGACAAGGAACCGGTCTTCGACGCCGCCGACACCCTGGAGCTGCTGCTCCCGGCCGTCTCCGGCATGATCGCGACCCTGACGTTCAACACCGAGCGGATGGAGTCCCTGGCACCCCAGGGCTTCGCGCTGGCCACCGACATCGCCGAATGGCTGGTCCGCCAGGGCGTGCCGTTCCGCGAGGCGCACGAGCTCTCCGGTGCCGCCGTCAAGCAGGCCGAAAGCCGCGGCGTCGAACTCTGGGACCTGACCGACGAGGAATACGCGGCCATCTCGGAGCACCTCACGCCGGAGGTCCGCACGGTCCTGTCCACGGAGGGGTCGCTGAACAGCCGCAACTCCCAGGGCGGCACCGCTCCGGCCGCGGTCGAACGCCAGCTGCAGGCGCTCGAGGCCGAGCTGGAAGGCGTGCGCGCCTACGCCGGCTAGCCCCTCCGGACGCTCCCTCACTTCTGGCAGCGTTTCCACCGACGCTCCTGCACCCGTTGCAGGAGCGTCGGTGGATTTCCTGCCAAAGGTGAGGGAGCGTTCTGCGTTGGCCGCCGGAGCTTCCCGCTCTAGCATGGCGGAATGAGCGAATCCTTCCGGCGCATGCTGCGCGCCCTGCCAGACTTCCCGGCCGAGCTTCCCGACTTCGATCCGGAGCTGGCCCCGGAGGACCCGGAGCAGCTGTTCCGGCAGTGGTTCGACGATGCCCTGGCCGCCGGGGTGCCGCAGCCCAATGCCTGCAGCCTGGCCACCGCCGACGCGCAGGGCCGCCCCTCGGCCAGGATGCTGATCCTCAAGGACATCGACGACGCCGGCTGGCACTTCGCCACCTCCCGTGAGTCCCGCAAGGGCCGGGAACTGGCCGAAAACCCCAACGCCGCGCTCAACTTCTTCTGGCAGCCGCTGGGACGCCAGGTCCGCGTCGCCGGCGAGGTCCTGGAACTCTCCGCCGAGGCCTCCGCCGCCGACTGGGACGCCCGGCCCGGAGCCGACGGCAGCACCAACCCTGCCTGGCAGCTGTACGCACTGCGACCCAGGGAGCTCGAATTCTGGCAGGCCCGCCACGACCGGCGGCACATCCGGCACCGCTACGGCCCGTTCTAGCCGGCGCGAATCCCGTCCGCGACGCAGGACACCGGTTAATCCGGATTAATCAAAGTGCTCCGTTAGGATGGGCGCCATGACTTCCATCACCCCCGAAAACCTCCTGGCAGAACTCCGCCGCGCCGCCGACGTCGTGACCGGAGTCGCCGCCGGACTGGACGACGCCGCGGTGTCCGCGCCGTCGGAACTGCCCGGCTGGACCCGCGGCCACGTCCTGGCCCACATCAACGGGATTGCCACCGCCATGGCCCGGCAGGTGGAGCACGCCACCCGCGGGGAACGCGTCGAGCTTTACGACGGCGGCTTCGAAGGCCGCAACCGGGCCATTGAACTGGCCGCCGGCCACGGCGCGGACCAGCACCGCGCCGCCGTGGGCACGGCCATCGATCGGGCGCTGGCCGCCTTCGGTTCGCTCGACGAGGCGGGCTGGCGGGCGCCCATCACGTTCCGGGACGGCGTCGTCCTCGACGGCGGCCTGGCGCTCTGGCGCGAGCTGACCATCCACGCCACGGACCTTGGGACGGGCCGCGGCCCGGAGACCTGGAGCCGGCCGTTCTGCGAGCACCTCTTCGACTTCCTGGCCGCGCGGGTGCCCGAGGGGCAGCGGTTCGTGCTGCAGCCGCTCGGCCTGCCCTCGGTGGCCATCGGCGCGCCGGGCGGCCGCTCTACCGCCATCAACGGGATGCTGACCGACATCGCGGCCTGGCTCGCCGGGCGAACCCCCACCCTGGGCAGCCTGCGCGCCACCGCGGCGGCCGACGGCGTCGACCTTCCGGCCCTGCTGCCCTGGCCGGCGGGAGTCCCCGTCACGAAGTAGCAGGCGGAGCCCGGGGCACCTAACCCCGGGGCGCCTGCCCGGCCTCGCGGGCCAGCAGGCTTTCCTTGACGGGCAGGCCCCAGCGGAAGCCCCCCAGGGTCCCGTCGGTGCGGATGACCCGGTGGCAGGGGACGAAGAGCGCGGCGGCATTGAACGCGCAGGCGCTGGCCGCGGCCCGGACCGCCTTGGCGTTGCCGGCGAGTTCCGCGTACTCGGTATAGGTCACCGGGTGTCCGGCGGCGACGGTCCGAAGCATGTCCCAGGCGTGGGCACGGAACGGGCCCGATTTCTGCAGCACCGGCACCGCCATGGCAGCCTCCGGGCTGCCGGCGTAGAACTCCTCGACCGCCGCCGAGATGGCACCCAGGCCGGACACATCCTGGTACTCGGTGGGCCGTAGCGTGGGGTGGATCTGGCCGGTCAGGGCGCCCGGTTCCGCCGTCCAGCCCGAGGCCAGGACGGCGCCGTCGCGGGCAATGATGGTGAAGGGACCGTCCGGGGTGGACAGGGTCAGGAGCTGGGCCGTCATGTCGTTGCTTTCTTTCGTGGCTTGGTGGAGGTTCGGGCTGCGGCCTGCGCCGCTGCCGCCGCGCGCCAGAGGTGCATGGTGGCGTAGGAACGCCACGGGCTGACCTCGCTGAAATCGGGGGACAGGGTGGGGGAGCCCGGGACGGAGCCGGAGCCGGTGCCGGTGCCGGGGTCGGGCGAGGACCCTGCCACGGAACCGGCGGCCGCGGCGAGCGACCGGACGCCGTTGCGGACGGCGGCGTCGTTGGCCAGGAACACGTCCGGGGCGCCGAGCACGCGCATGGACACGTACCCCACCGTCCAGGGGCCGACGCCGGCCAGCGGCAGGAGCTTCGAGCGCAGGCTCTCCGGGTTGTCGCCGTAGCCGAAGTCCAGGCTGCCGTCCGCCATGGCCGCCGCGGCCCCGAGGATCGAGTCGATCCGCCGCCGCGGTCCGCGCAGCAGCTCCCGGCCGCCCCCGGCGATCTCCGCCGCGGTGGGAAACATCCGGTCCAGCCCGTCCGCGGGGACTGTGCTGTCCTGCCCACAGGCGGACAGTTGCGCCAGGGCGGTGCGGGCCGCCGCGACGGTGATCTGCTGGCCGATCATGGCGCGGACCAGCAGTTCCTGCGGATCGATCGCGCCCGGCATCCGCATCCCCGGCGCCTCGGCCACCGAGCCCCGCAGCCGGGGGTCCGCCCCCAGGGCGGCGTCGATCGCCGACGGGTCCGCGTCGAGATCCAGCAGCCGGCGGACACGGCTGAGCAGGGCCGGCAGGTCCCGCAGGTCCACCGCCCCGATGGTGAGCCGGAGTGGCCGGGCCGCCTCTTCTGCGGCGTACTCCACCCGGAACCGGGCGTCCCCGTGGGCCAGCCGCAGGGTGCGGGCGTAGGACCGGTCCGTGCCCTCCTCGACCCGGGGGTGGGCACGGACGGCCAGGAAACCGAAAACCCCGGGGTCGAACGGCGCCCGGTACGGCAGGCTCAGGGTCAGGGCCGTCGAGCCCGGTGCCGGGCGGGCAGGGCCGTGGTGGCAAGCGGTGGCGCGCAGCGCGGACGGCGTCATGGCGAACACCTCCGCGATGGTGTCGTTGAACTGCCGGACGCTGCTGAAACCGGCGGCGAACGCGACGTCGGTGGCCTTCATCGGCGTCGAGACCAGCAGCGTCCTGGCCGTCTGCGCGCGGCTGGCCCGGGCCAGGGCCAGCGGGCCGGCGCCGAGTTCGTGGCTGAGGATCCGGTTCAGCTGCCGGGCCGAGTAGCCCAGCCGGGCGGCGAGGCCCTCGACGCCGTCGCGGTCGATCACGCCGTCGTTGATCAGCCGCATCGCGCGGGCGGCGACGTCGGTGCGCACGTTCCAGGCCGGGGTGCCCGGGACCGCCTCGGGGAGGCAGCGCTTGCAGGCGCGGTAGCCCGCCTCGTGGGCGGCCGCGGACGTCTCGTAGAAGGTGACGTTGCCAGCCTTCGGCGTCCGGGCAGGGCACGATGGACGGCAGTAGATGCCCGTGGTGCGGACCGCCGTGTAGAACTGCCCGTCGAACCGGGTGTCCCGCGCGTCAATCGCCCTGTAGCGCTGCCAAAAATCCATTCCTCCATCCTGCCAGCCGCCGGACGGCCAAGCTAGCGGAAATCGGACACGGGCGTGAGGCCTCCCGGCAGTGTCCGGCCGGGGCCGTCCGGCAGACCCGGCCCGGGGACGTGTTTGCTACGGTCTGAGCATGGACTCCTCGCTGACGCCCGCGGCCGTGCGCGCCCTGTTGTCCGGGGACGCCCGGACCGTCGCGCCGCTGCTGCTCGGCGCCGTCCTGACCCACGAGAGCCATGCCGGGCACGTGGCCGTTCGGATCACTGAGGTGGAGGCCTACCTCGGCCCGGAGGACTCACTGCACCCGGACCCGGGTTCGCACACGTTCCGGGGACAGACCCGGCGCAACGCCCCGATGTTCGGCCCGGCCGGTCACCTCTACGTCTACTTCACCTACGGCATGCACCACTGCACGAACATCGTCTGCGGCCCCGAGGGCACGGCGTCCGCCCTGCTGCTGCGCGCCGGCGAGGTGGTTACGGGGGAGGAGCTGGCCCGTTCGCGGCGGCCGACGTCGAAGAGCCCCGCGGACCTGGCCAGCGGACCCGCCCGGCTCGCCACGGCGCTGGGACTGACGACGGCGGACAGCGGCCGGGACGCGCTGGCCGAGCCCTTCCGTCTCGAACTGCCCGCCGGTCCGGCCGCGGGCATCAGCTCCGGGCCGCGCGTCGGCGTCTCCGGGGCGGGCGGCACCAGCGACTATCCGTGGCGGTTCTGGCTCAGCGGGGACCCGACCGTCTCCCGCTACAAGGCCGCGAAACCCCGGCCCCGCGGCTCGGCTACCGGCCGGTAGAATTATTCGGTGAATTCCACCGAGCAGCACACCAGTACGTCCACCGGCGCCAGCGCAACCGGCACCGCCGAGACCGGCCCCGCCGTCGACGGCACGACCGAGACCGGCCCCGCCGTCGAGCACCTGATCGACAGCCTCTGCGCCACCGTGCCGGACTATCCCAAGCCCGGCATCACCTTCAAGGACCTGACCCCCGTCTTCGCCGACCCCGCCGCGTTCAAGGCCGTCGTCGATGCCCTGGTCCGGCCATTCCTTGGCACCTTCGACGCCGTCGCCGGCGTCGAAGCCCGCGGATTCCTGCTGGCCGCCGCCGCCGCGTACGCCACCGGCACCGGCGTCATCACCGTCCGCAAGGCCGGGAAACTGCCCCGCGCCGTGGTCTCGGAGGACTACGCGCTGGAATACGGCTCCGCCACCCTCGAACTGCACACCACCGACCTTGCACCTGGCAGCCGCGTCCTCATCCTCGATGACGTGCTGGCAACCGGCGGGACCCTTGGCGCCGCGGCGCGGCTGTTCGAACGCTGCGGCATCACCGTCGCCGGCGTCGGCGTCGTGATGGAGCTCGAGGACCTGGCCGGCCGGGCCGCGCTGGGACAGCAGCAGATCCACTCCCTGCTGCGGCTCTAGCCACGCCGCAGGGGGAGCCGCCCGGGTCACTGGACGGGCGCGGCCGCGTCGGTAGAATGCCTGCAAAGTCCGGCCGGAAGAAAACCGACATATTTCGGGAGAGATTGCCGAAATTGCCGTAGAATGGTTGGTCTGTCTTTTTCGATAGGGGAACGTTCCATGCACGACGCTGATTTGGCCCACGAGCGCGACTACGTGGCCGGCCTGTACGCCCGGTTGGATGAACTGCGGGCGGAAAAGCGGGCCCAGCTGGCCCAGGTCCGGCGCGCGGGCGCCGTCGGCACCATGCAGAACGTCTCCGAGCGCGACGCGTTCGCCGCCCTGTACGAGGACCGCCTCGCCCAGCTTGACGCCGTCGACGACCGGCTGGTCTTCGGCCGCCTCGACCTCGACTCCGGCGAGGAGCAATACATCGGCCGCATCGGCCTGACCACCGAGGACCTGCAGCGGCTGATGGTCGACTGGCGTGCCCCCGAGGCCGGCCACTTCTACCAGGCCACCGCGTTCGACCGGCAGGGCGTCCGCCGCCGCCGGCACCTGATCCTGCAGGGCCGGGAGGTCAAGGCGATCGAGGATGACGTCCTCGACGCCGACATGCTCGCCGACGACGACTCGCTCCAGGGGGAGGGCGCGTTGCTTGCGGCGCTGAACTCCAAGCGCACCGGCCGGATGTCCGACATCGTCAGCACCATCCAGTCCGAGCAGGACCGCATCATCCGCTCCTCGATCTCGGGCGCCCTCGTGGTCCAGGGCGGTCCCGGCACCGGCAAGACCGCCGTCGCCCTCCACCGCGCCGCCTACCTGCTCTATACGCACCGGGACCGGCTGAAGACCGCAGGCGTGCTGCTGGTCGGCCCGTCGTCGTCGTTCATGAACTACATCGAACGCGTGCTGCCCTCCCTGGGCGAGACCGGCGTCGTGATGGCGAGCCTGGGCCGGCTGATGCCCGGCATCCACGCCGTCGCGGAAGAGGATTCCGACGTCGCCGCGCTTAAGGGCCGCCTGGACATGGCCGGGGTGATCGCGAACGCGGTCGCCAACCGGCAGCGGATCGTCCCCGCCAACCGCACCCTCGAGGTGGACGGCCGCAAGCTCGTGCTCACCCCGCGGCAGGTCCGCCGCGCCCGGGACAAGGCCCGCGCCACCGGCAAGCCGCACAACGAGGCGCGCGTGACGTTCGTCAAAATCCTGCTGCGCGAGCTGACCGAGCAGATGACCGAGCTGGTCGAAGCCGGCAGCATCGGCAACAACGCGGACCGCTCATACCTGGCCGAGGACGTCCGCTCCGCCCGCGACGTGCGCGTGGCCCTGAACCTGTGCTGGATGCCGATGACGCCGGAGAAGCTCGTCAGCGAACTCTTCTCCAAGCCGGCCATCCTCGAGGCCTGCACCCCCCACCTCACCGCTGAGGAGCGGGCCCTGCTGCTCCGCCCCGCGGACGCGCCCTGGACCGAGGCCGACGTGCCGCTGCTGGACGAGGCCGCCGAGCTCCTCGGCGAACTCGACCCGGCGGCCGGACGCGGACTGGCCCAGCAGGAGCACGACCGGGCCCGGGACCTGGCCAACGCCAAGCAGACCCTGGTCAACATGGAGGCGGCCGGCGTGGACGCCCTGTTCACCGCCGAGGAGCTGGCCGACCAGAACCAGGAACGCGAGGCCCGGCTCACCGCGGCCGAGCGCGCCACCACCGACCGCACCTGGGCCTTCGGGCACATCGTGGTGGACGAGGCGCAGGAACTCTCGCCCATGCAGTGGCGGCTGCTGGTCCGCCGCTGCCCGCTGAAGTCCTTCACGATCGTCGGCGACATCGCCCAGACCAGCTCCGTCGCCGGGGCCAAGTCCTGGCAGAGCGCACTGGCACCCCTGTTCGGGGAGCGCTGGCAGCTCGAGGAGCTCACGGTCAACTACCGCACCCCGGCCCAGATCGCCGAGGCCGCGGCCAGGATGGCCAACGCCGCCGGTCTGGTCGTATCCGCGCCAAAGGCCGTCCGCGAGGGCCGCTGGGCCCCGGTGATTGACCAGGTCGCCCCGGGTGCCGTCGTGGAGCGGCTGGTGGAGGTCCTGCCCGAGGAGATCGACGCCCTCGAAGGCGGCCTGCTGGCGGTTATCGCCGACGGCGCGCTGCTCGGCGAGGCGACGGCGGCGCTGCGGTCCGTCTACGGCCGCCGGATCGGCACCGGGGCGGGCAGCTACGAGCAGGACATCGTGGTGATCAGCCCCCGTGAGGCCAAGGGCCTGGAGTTCGACGGTGTCGTGGTGCTGGAGCCCTCGGCGATGCTCAACCACGAGCACGGCCGGGTGGGGGACCTCTACGTCGCCATGACCCGGCCCACGCAGCGGCTGCGGCTGATCGCCGCCGCCGGGGTTCCCGCCGGTATCGAGGAGTAGGCAGGGGCGCGCCCCTGCTACCTTTGATTCCGTGTCCCAGCAAATTGATCTTCAGTCCCAGCAGAACGACCCGGGTTTCGCCAACATCTGGCAGGAGCTCACCTGGCGCGGCCTCGTCCACGTCTCGACCGACGAGACTGAGCTGGAGAAGCTCCTCGCCGGCGATCCGATTACGTACTACTGCGGCTTCGATCCCACCGCGCCAAGCCTGCACCTGGGGAACCTGGTCCAGCTGCTGGTGATGCGCCGGCTCCAGCTGGCCGGACACAAGCCGCTGGGCCTGGTGGGCGGCTCCACCGGCCTGATCGGCGACCCGCGGCAGACCGCGGAACGGGTGCTCAACACCCCGGAAACCGTCGCCGAATGGGTCGGCCGGCTGCAGGGCCAGGTGCAGCGCTTCCTCAGCTTCGAGGGGGAGAACGCCGCCCGGATGGTGAACAACCTCGACTGGACCGCGCCCTTGAGCGCGATCGACTTCCTCCGCGGCATCGGCAAGCACTTCCGCGTCGGCACGATGATCAAGAAGGACATTGTCGCCACCCGGCTGAACTCGGAAGAGGGCATCAGCTACACCGAGTTCAGCTACCAGATCCTGCAGGGCATGGACTACCTCCAACTGTTCCGCGACTACGGCTGCATGCTGCAGACCGGCGGCTCGGACCAGTGGGGCAACCTCACCAGCGGCACGGAACTGATCCGCAAGGTGGAGGGCAAGCACGTCCACGCCCTCGGCACGCCGCTGATCACCAACTCCGACGGCACCAAATTCGGTAAGAGCGAGGGCAACGCCATCTGGCTGGATGCGGAGATGTGCAGCCCGTACGCCTTCTACCAGTTCTGGCTCAACACGGCCGACGCCGACGTCGCCGCACGGCTCAAGGTCTTCACATTCCTCAGCCGCGCCGAGATCGAGGCGCTGGAGGCTTCCGTGGCCGAGCGTCCGTTCGCCCGGGAGGGCCAGCGGAAGCTCGCCTACGAGGTGACCTCCCTGGTGCACGGCGTCGAGGCGACCGAAAAGGTCATCGCCGCCTCCGCCGCCGTCTTCGGCGGCGGCGAGCTGGCCGGGCTCGACGCCGACACCCTGCGCGCGGCGACGGCCGAACTCCCGTCCGCCACCGTGCCGGCCTCGGACTTGGGCATCATCGACCTGCTGGTCGCCACCGGACTGGCCGAGAGCAAGTCGGCGGCCCGGCGCACCGTGGGGGAGGGCGGCGCCTACGTGAACAACGTCAAGGTCACCGATCCCGACGCCGTGGTGTCCGAAGCCGAACTGCTCCACGGCCGCTACCTGCTGCTGCGCCGCGGCAAGAAGAACCTCGCCACGGTGGAGGTTTCCCGCTAGCCGCTACGGCCGCCGTTTCCTCCTGCACGCTCCTCTCCAGACGTCCGTCCCCCGCGGGATTTGCACGTCCGGAGGGGAGCGTGTAGTGTTTTCTGAGTCGCCGCCGCTGAGTGGCGACCAACCCCCAACACTGAGAAGCAATTCTTCCGGCGCTGAACGCTGGGAATCGAAATTGATCCTCCTTTGCTGGGCGGATTCACTTTTACAGATGAATTCCGGATGAAAATACGGATTTGCAAAGTAGAAATGAATGAAATAAGCTGTAAACATCGCAGCGAAGAAATGCGAAACAAAAGAAATTGTTTCAAAAAGTATTCGAATGCTTCTGTTGTTTGAGAACTCAATAGTGTGCCAAGTTTGTTGATACCGATTGTTTTATTGATTGGTTGAAATTGCCGAATCGTGCCGCCCCTGTGGTG
>NZ_JBFBKP010000052.1:0-30099 GCF_040702285.1 Arthrobacter sp. NPDC080086 | reverse complement strand
GCGTCTCGGCCACCGCCCTGGCCGAGACGCCGAGCGTGATTCTCTTGGTACGTGACATGCGATGTCTCCTGGTCTGCCGTCAGCGACGGCGGTGTCAGTCTTACGGTGTGCGGCGGCCCGGAAACCATGGTGGCCGACGGACCGGCCGCTCTTCCAGTGTGTACTGCCCTTTTCTGCTTGGGCTGTTGGGAACCTTTTAGCTTCCTGTGAATGCTGATGACTGGTTAGGCTCAGGGCATGCTGATCGTCACCACCAACGACATCCCCGGCCACCGCATCGACGCCGTCTTCGGGGAGGTCATGGGCCTTACCGTCCGCTCGCGCGACGTCGGCGCCCAGGTGGTGGCGGGCTTCCGTTCGCTGGCGGGCGGAGAACTGCGCGAATTGACCGATGTGCTCTACGAGAGCCGGCAGGAGGTCATGGCCCGAATGGTGGCTGAGGCGGCCCAGCGCGGCGCCAATGCGATCGTGGCGATGCGCTTCGACACCGCCCACATGGCCAACAACTGGTCCGAAATCTGCGCCTACGGCACGGCGGTCTACGCGATTCCGCTGACCAGCGGCGAGCCGGGCGCCACCGGACAGTCGATCCAGCTGACGACGCCGTCATAAAGTTGCCCGGAGTGCAAAGATGCACTTAGTGTAATTCCATGCCCCCATCCGCGACCGGTCCCGGCGCTCCCGCGGCCACACCCTCCCGGCGTGAACTGAACAAGGCCGCCACCCGTCAGGCCATCATTGACGCCGCCCTCGGCTTGCTGCGCGCCAGCGGCCCGGGCAACTTCACGGTCGAGGAAATCGCCGACGCGGCCGGAATCTCCCGCCGCACCTTCTTCAACTACTTCGGCAGCACCGACGCTGTCATCGCCTCGGTCACGCACGGCTTCCTGGACACCGCGCTGCAGCAGTTCCGGCTGCGACCGGTCAGCGAACCCATCCTGGAGGCAGCCAAGGCCTCGCTGATGGCCCTCGCTGATCCCATGACCATCGCCCCGCTGGCAGAGCTGTACACGCTCGGCCTCTCCAACCCGCAGCTGAACCGCTCGGAACTGGAGGCCTGGGACCACTGCACCGCCGAGATCATCGACGCCGCCCGGTCCCGCTTCACCGGCCCGGCCGGGGCGCTCGACGAGCTCTATCTGCGGGCGCTGGCCAGCTCGGTCATCGCCTGCGGGAAGGCCGCCATGGACCTCTGGTTCGACCGCTGCCACGGCGACCTCTCCCCCGCCTCGCTGTCCACCCTCCGCCAGCTCCTTATTGACTCCATGAGCCTGCTGGGCTCCGGATTCGCTTCCCCGGCGGCCGCCCCGGCCGCCGCTTCCACCGCCACCCCTTCCCCAGATCGGCTCTGACATGGCACTCCTGCTGTACCGCCTCGGCAAGTTCTCCTACCGCCACCGCTGGCTGGTCATTTCGCTGTGGCTCGCCGTCATGGTGGCCGTCGGCGGGGCCGCCGCCGCCTTCCACGGCACCCTCAGCAACAACTTCCAGATCCCGGGCACCGAGACCCAGCAGATGGCGGACAAGCTCAAGAAGGACCTGCCGTCGTCCTCCGGCGGCTCCGCCACGGTGGTCTTCGAGGCCAACGACGCGCAGTTCAGCCAGGCAGGCAGGGACGCGGTGTCCGCCGCCCTGGCCAAGCTCAAAACCATTCCCGACGTGCAGGGAACCGTGGACCCTTTCACCACCCAGGCGCAGCTGGACAAGGCAGGCACCGACCTGGCCGCCGGCGAGCAGCAGGCAGCCGCCGGCAAGGCCCAGTTGGACGCGTCGGCAGCGGAGTTGGCCGCCGGCAAGGCCAAGCTGGACACCGCCGAGGCCCAGCTGAAGGCCGCCGGCCTGCCGGATGCCGCCATCGAAGCCCAGCTCGGCCAGCAGAAGGCGGCCCTCGCAGCCGGGCAGGCGAAGCTCGACGCCGGCACCAAGGACCTCGCCGCCGGCGACGCCAAGCTCGCGCTCGGCAAGCGCCAGCTGGAGGCCTCCAAGGGTCTCCGGTTTGTCTCCGAGGACGGCAAGGCCGCGATCGCCCAGGTGCAGTTCAAGACCTCGATCAACGGCCTGAAGCCGGAGGTCCGCCAGCAGGTCCAGGACATCGTCAACGAGGTCTCCGCCGCCAATGTCACCGCCCTGCCCAGTAAGGAAATCAGCGAGGACATCTCGGAACTCTTCGGCGCCGCGGAGGTCATCGGCATCGCCGTCGCCACTCTGGTCCTGATCGTCATGCTCGGCACCCTGGTGGCCGCCGGACTGCCGCTGCTGATGGCAATCGTGGGTGTGGCCGTCGGCGTCGGCGGGACTTTCGCGCTCAGCGGCGCCGTGGACATGAGCTCCATCTCGCCGATGCTGGCCCTGATGCTGGGGCTCGCCGTCGGCATCGACTACTCGCTCTTCATCGTCAACCGGCACCGCGGCCAGCTGCTCTCCGGCATGGACACGGAGGAGTCCGTGGCACTCGCCACCGGCACCTCCGGCAACGCAGTGATGTTCGCCGGGCTGACCGTCATCATCGCCCTGGCCGCCCTGGTGGTGCCCGGGCTGCCGTTCCTGGCCGTGATGGGCCTCTCCGCCGCCGCCACGGTGGCTGTCGCCGTCGTCGTCGCCCTGACGCTGACGCCGGCCATCCTCTCGCTGGTGGGCCGGAAGCTGATCTCGAAGCGGGCCTGGGCCAAGGCCGAACGGCACAACGCCGACCCCGGCCACGACTCGGAGGACCGGGAGCGGGACGAGTACCGCGGCAGCCACGGCTGGGGCGGCGTCGTCACCAAGCACCCGTGGCTGGCGCTCCTGGCCGGCGTGATCCTGCTGGGCGTCGTGGCGCTGCCGGCCAGCCAGCTGCGGCTCGCCCTGCCGGACGCCAGCTCTGAACCGGTGGCCTCCACCGCGTTCAAGGCCTACGACGTCACCAAGCGCAGCTTCGGCGAAGGCATGACCGGGCCGATCATCGTGGTGGGCGACCTCCCCGAGGGCCTGGACGCGGCCGCCGCGCAGGCCAAGCAGTTCGACGTCGCCGACATCCTGCGGAAGACCGAGAACGTGGCCGCCGCCGTGCCGTTGGCCCTCAGTGAGGACCGCCGGACCGCCGTGTTCCAGGTGCTGCCGAAGGAGGGTCCGGCCAGCGCCAGCACCGTCCAGGTGGTGGCCGATCTGCGGGCCGAGAAGGGCCAGATCAAGGACCAGACCGGGGTGTCTATCGGCCTGACCGGCCAGACCGCGGGCAACGTGGACGTCTCCACCAAGCTGGGCGACGCGCTGCCGCCGTACCTGGCGATCGTGGTGGGGCTCTCGCTGATCCTGCTGCTGCTGGTGTTCCGCTCCGTGGTGGTTCCGCTGCTGGCCACCGGCGGCTTCCTGCTCTCGCTCGCGGCGGCGTTCGGCGCCGTGGTGGCCGTGTACCAGTGGGGCTGGCTGGGGTCCGTGTTCGGTGTGGAGAATCCGGGCGCGGTGCTGAGCTTCCTGCCCATCATCCTGATCGGCGTGCTGTTCGGCCTGGCGATGGATTACCAGGTGTTCATTACCTCCGGCATGCGTGAGGCCTACATGCACGGCGAGACCGCCAAGCACGCGGTCCGGTCCGGCTTCAGCCACGCGGCCGCCGTGGTGACCGCCGCCGCGATCATCATGGTGAGTGTGTTCTCCGGCTTCATCTTCTCGCACCTGAACATGGTCCGGCCGCTGGGCTTCGCAATGGCGTTCGGCGTGCTGGTGGACGCGTTCGTGGTGCGCATGACGATCGTCCCGGCGGTCATGTACCTGCTGGGCAGCAAGGCGTGGTGGCTGCCGCGCTGGCTGGACCGGATTCTCCCGGACGTCGACGTCGAAGGTGCCAAGCTGCGCAAGGCCGACGCCGACGGTGAGGCCGCCGAGTCCGAGCCCGCCGGGGTCGCCGTGCGGTAACGAGGTCCCCGAGCGGGTCCCGCTCCCCGACGGCGCCTGCGCACCGCGGCTGTCGCCGCCCAGCGAATGCCGCCGCTCGGATGCCGACCAACGAACGCCGCCCGTCGATCCGCGTGATCGGCGGGCGGCGGTCGTCATTCCGGGAAGTCTTCCCTGCCTGATGACCATCTCCTCGTCTGCACGGCACGGGCCTGCGGCAACAATTAACTTGCCGTCTGAGAAAGTTATTTATTACTCTTTCCATCATGGAAAATCATTCACGCCCGCTTCCGTCCCCTGAGGACGCCAACGCGCTCCTTGCCGAACTGGGCTCCGACCGGAATGTCCTCGCTGATAGCGTCCGGGTTCCCACCACGCTTATGGCCGCTCTCGGAGCCTGCGCAGCCTGGTGGGTCTCCGCCGCGGCCGCGACAACTCCGGGCGCGGGCTACCAGCCGCCGACGTCCGGCTGGCTGGGCCTTGTAGCCGTCCTCATCATCGTTCATCTCATCCGCCGCGAGACGGGCATCCGGTTCCGCACCCTGGGTCCGCGGGCCACCGTGTTGCTCGCAGTCATCCTGGTGGCATGCCTCGCGTTGTTCTCGGTGTCCTTGGCCCTGGTTTCCCTTGGCGCTGCCTGGGCCGTGGCTCTGACCAGCCTCTCTGCGTTCGGGGCCGTCATGTGGCTGTCCGGGGCTGCCTTCCGTTCCGCACTGGAGCACCTCCGCCGTGGCTGAGGCACGCTTCGACGAGCTCATCCACGCCCCGGTGCGGCTTCGGATCTGCGGACTCCTGCGCCCGGTCGACACGATGGATTTCGCGATTCTGCGGGACACCCTGGGAGTCTCCGACGCGACCCTGTCCAAGCATCTGAAAGCCCTCACCGACGCCGGGTACGCCAGCACCACCAAGTCGGCCTCGGCCGCCCGCAGCGACGCCCGCCGGCTTACCTGGGTGGGACTCACCCCGGTCGGCCGGAAAGCGTTCGGGGCTCATGTCCGGGCCCTTCAGGACATCGCGGGTACCTCGGGCTGAGGTCCGCAGGGTGACGAGGACCCACCCCGCGGCGCCCCGCCCGAACATCCCTTCTACCCTGCCCGTGGAACGGCGTCGGCTCCGCGGTATCTCTTGAGCTCCTTCCTTCGCCCGGGGCTCTCACCCCTGCCCGACCGCATCGGAACCTCCGCTGCCGCGGTTCGCGCCCTCGCGGCAGTACCGGGAAGCACCGGGGCAATCGACGAGTAAGTGTGGCCGGTGGGCGTCATCAGTTCAAAGGCGTGGCGACCCTCTGACGGTCTGCCATCGGTCCGGGCTCTGTCTGCCGATCGGGCGGTCCAGCCGGGGGTTTCTTTGGTGTGGTTGCAGGCCTCGCAAAGTCCGGCGCCGTTGGCTGCCGTGGTCTCTCCGCCGCGGTACCAGGGAACGACGTGGTCCAGGTGCCGGATGGGCGCGTCGCAATAGGAGGTGCGGCAGGTGTCGTCGCGGATTACGATGAACCGGCGCAGCCCGGTGGGGAAGAGCCGGGCCCGGGAGTCCATGCCGACGAGTTCGCCGGTGCCGGGCGCGGTGTAGAGCCGCCGGATCCAGACCTCGAACCCCTTGCCGTTGGGAGCGGTGCCGGCGGCGTTCCTGTGCGTCCCCTTCGGTTGAGACGGTTCACTTACACCGGCTCTCTTCCCTCCCGATGCCACGAGTTTCCTGGCCCATCCGGCCGGCACAATGCCGTAGCCGGCAAGCCTGGCGGGTTCACTGTCTCCGGCGAGGAGGGTCCGGTCGGTCATAACGAGCTGAACCTCGATGCCGGTGATCCCGCCCGGTGTGCCGGTGATGCGTTCGACCAGGGTGTCCGCCATCAGCTGGGCGCGGGATCGTGGGTCTCCGGTGGCGCGGGCGGTGTCGGCGTGCCGGGTCAGGGCCGCGTAGGCGGCGACTCCGGCGGCGACGGGGAGCAGAGCGGTGAGGTAGCACATGGTGTCCGGGGCCGGTCGGAGACTGACACTGCGTTCGGTTTCGGCGTGGGCTGCCCGTTGGGTGACGGATCTCGGGTCGTGCCGGTAGGCGGCGGCCTTGGCGGCGGAGATGATGGCACGGTCGCCGACGCCGTCGAAGGTCCCGGTGTCGGCGGCGAGTTCCTCATCCACCGCGGCACGGTCAGCAGAGTCGAGGAAGGCGGTTTCGCGGACCAGCAGGGTGGCGCGCCATTCGTTCAGGCGCCCGGTGTCGAGGGCGGCCAGGGTGCGCGGCATCTCCGTCACCAACGCCCGGGCCAGACCCAGCAGCCGTGAGCCTTTGGCCGGGGATTCCCGCCGCGCCAACGCAACCGCCGCCCCCACCCCGGCACCGAGCTGGTCCGCGGGCAAGCCAAGAGCGGCCTGTTCCCGCCGCCGGACCAGATCCAACGCCATTGCCAACCTCGCCTGCCGGGCCGCGATCGCCGACTTCCGGTCCTCCAGCACCCGGAGCTCATCAACGATCGCCGCCGCGTCCCCCACCACCGGGGGGACCGCGCCGACTGACTCCTCGAAAAGCTTCCGACTGCCTTCCATAAAACCAATTCAATTGGAGGGGTCTGACAATATAAGGCCGCCCCCCGCCATAACGTCGAACCCCCGCCGCAGTGGCTGAGACCTGACGACGGTCATGCGGCCACGCGGCCGGAAGCCGTCCTCGGCCACGCACCGTCGTCGTCCGCTGCGCTTTGATGCGCGGCGGCCGCCCCGACCAAGCCCGCACCCCACCGGATACCCACCGAACCCGCCACACTGTCAGCCCGAGGAACTACGCTGGTTCCGTGACCCGTCTGATCCTCGCCTCCCAGTCCCCCGCCCGCACCAAGCTGCTCAGCAACGCCGGCATCGCGCACACCGTTCTCGTCTCGGACGTCGATGAGGACGCCGTCCAGGCCCGCTACGGCGTAACCGACCCGCACGACACCGCCCTCCTCCTGGCCCGCGCCAAGGCCGAGGCGGTCGCGTCGCTGCCCGAGGCGGAGGGCGCCCTGGTGATCGGCTGCGATTCCGTCTTCGAATTCGACGGCGAAGCCCACGGCAAGCCCTACACCCCCGAGGTCGCCAAGGAACGCATGCTCCGGATGAGCGGCAGTATGGGCATCCTGCACACCGGCCACTGGCTGGTCGACTGCCGGGACACGGACGAAGCGGACGACGACGGCGGCACCGGTTCCGGTGCGACGCTCGGCTCCGTCGCCTCGGCCGAGGTGCACTTCATGGAGATGAGTGAGGCGGAGATCGACACCTACATTGCCACCGAGGAGCCGCTCCTCTGCGCCGGATCGTTCACCATCGACGGCTACGGCGGGGCGTTCATCCGCAAGGTCGACGGCGACCCGCACACCGTCGTCGGGCTCTCCATCTCCACCCTCCGCGGCCTCCTGGCCCAGGCGGGAGTCAACGTCACACAGCTGTGGACTGGCGGCGCCGCGAATCCCGCGGAGGTCCGCGCCGAGTGAGGCAATTCGCATGGCCTTGTAGGAACCCCACAAAGGAATAGCGGTTTACGCGCGGGATCCGCAAGGAATCTCGGCGGAACCCACAAAACCGCGCTAGGCTCCGTGAAGGAAAGAAGGAGACGCCTTGTCAGCTATTTCGGAGCAGTCCGTCCAGTCCGCGCCCGCCTCAACCCTGCCGGGCACCCGTCGCCTGAGCAAGGTGCTGATCGCCAACCGCGGCGAGATCGCGGTGCGCATCATCCGCGCCGCCCGTGACGAAGGCCTGGCCTCGGTGGCCGTCTACGCCGATCCGGACCGCGACGCGCTGCACGTCAAGCTCGCCGACGAGGCCTACGCGCTCGGCGGCAACACTGCGGCCGAGTCCTACCTGGTCATGGACAAGCTGATCGAGGTGGCCCTGCGCTCCGGCGCCGACGCCGTCCACCCCGGCTACGGCTTCCTGGCCGAGAACGCCGAGTTCGCCGCAAAGGTCATCGCCGCCGGCATCACCTGGATCGGCCCCTCCCCCGAGGCCATCTCCGCCCTCGGTGACAAGGTCCAGGCCCGGCACATCGCCGAAAAGGTCGGTGCGCCCCAGGTTCCCGGCACCGCCGACCCCGTCAGCTCCGCCGAGGAAATCCTCGAATTCGTCGACAAGTTCGGCCTCCCGGTCGCCATCAAGGCGGCCTTCGGCGGCGGCGGCCGCGGCATCAAGGTCGCCCGCACCCGCGAGGAAATCCCCGAACTGTTCGAATCCGCCGTCCGCGAGGCCACCGCAGCCTTCGGCCGCGGCGAATGCTTCATCGAACGCTTCCTCGACGCTCCCCGCCACGTCGAAACCCAGTGCCTGGCCGACGCGCACGGCAACGTCGTCGTCGTCTCCACCCGTGACTGCTCACTGCAGCGGCGCAACCAGAAACTGGTCGAAGAGGCCCCCGCACCGTTCCTCACCGACGAGCAGAACCAGCGCCTCTACGAATCCTCCAAAGCCATCCTTAAAGAGGCCGGCTACCTCGGCGCGGGCACCTGCGAATTCCTGGTCGGCCAGGATGGCACCATCTCCTTCCTCGAGGTCAACACCCGCCTTCAGGTGGAGCACTGCGTCTCCGAGGAAGTCACCGGCATCGACCTGGTCCGCGAACAGTTCCGGCTGGCCCGCGGCGAGGAGCTCGGCTACGGCGATCCCGAGGTCCGCGGCCACTCGATCGAATTCCGCATCACCGGCGAGGACCCGGGCCGAAACTTCATGCCCGCCCCCGGCACCATCACCGCGCTGAAAAACCCCACCGGCCCCGGCGTCCGCATCGACTCCGGCGTAGAGCAGGGCGACGTCATCAGCGGCAACTTCGACTCCATGCTCTCCAAGCTGGTCATCACCGGCGCCACCCGCGAGCAGGCCCTGCAGCGCTCCCGCCGCGCCCTCGAGGAGATGGTGGTCGAGGGAATACCCACCGTCATCCCGTTCGACCTGGCCGTCGTCAGCAACCCCGACTTCGCCCCGGCGGAGGGCCCGTTCAAGGTCCACACCCGCTGGATCGAGACCGCGTTCGTCAACGACATCCCCGCCTGGACCCCGGGCGGCGCTACCGCTGAGGCGGCTGACGCCGGCGAACGCCAGCGCGTCGTCGTCGAGGTCGGCGGCAAACGGATGGAAGTTGTGCTGCCGGCATCGCTCGGAACCGTCAGCGGCGGCGGCAAGCCCGCCAAGGCCAAGAAGCGCTCCCGCAGCGCCGCCGGTCCCACGGCGGCAGCCGGCGGCAACGCCCTGACCTCCCCCATGCAGGGCACCATCGTCAAGGTGGCCGTCGCCGAGGGTGAGCGCGTCGCCGAGGGCGATCTTGTGGTGGTGCTGGAAGCCATGAAGATGGAGCAGCCGCTGACCGCGCACCGCGCCGGCATCGTCATCGGCCTGTCCGCCTCCGCCGGAGAGACTGTCTCCGCCGGTGCCGTGATCGCCATGATCGAGGATGGCGAGAGCGCCGAATAGCGGCCGCGTCGGCGGCGGTGCAGACTTAGGTCTGTGAAGCCCTTCCTGCTGCTCGCCTCCCGCGCGGAGGACGCCGCCGCCGACGACGAATATCTCGCCTACCTGCGCTACACAGGGCTGGCCGAGTCCGGGCTGCATCGGATCCGGATGGAGGCCGCGCCCCTGCCAACTCTGGACCTTGAGCGGTACTCGGGCGTGATTGTCGGCGGCAGCCCGTTCACCTCCAGCGACCCCGCGGAGGACAAAACCGACGTCCAGCACCGGGTGGAAAAGGACCTGTTCGCCCTGCTGGACCGGATCGTGGCCGAGGATTTCCCGTTCCTGGGCGCCTGCTACGGCGTCGGTACCCTGGGCCTGCACCAGGGCGCCGTCATCGACCGGACCTACGGCGAGGGGCTGGGCGGAGTGACCGTCAGCCAGACCGACGCGGGCCGGCAGGACCCGCTGCTGCGCGGACTGCCGGAATCATTCACCGCGTTCGTCGGGCACAAGGAGGCCTGCACCGTGCTGCCCGGCGGCGCGGTGCTGCTGGCCAGCTCCGAGACCTGCCCGGTGCAGATGTTCCGGATCCGGTCCAACCTCTATGCCACCCAGTTCCATCCGGAGCTCGACGCCGACGGCCTCACCACCCGGATCGATATTTACCGGCACGCCGGCTACTTCCCGCCGGAATCCGCCGAGGAACTCATGGCCCAGGCCCGAAGCCACAACGTGACCGAGCCGATGGCCATCCTGCGCAACTTCGTGGAGCGGTACGCGCGCTAGCCCGCCCAGGAGGCCGCCGCCGTCGTACGCTCCTCCCCGGTTACCGCCCACCGCACCCTCCCCGGACACGGAAATGCCCGGCGTGTCGGGTGTACACGCCGGGCATTTGCCGCAGTAACCGGGGAGGAGCGTCAGGCCACGTTGTTCTCGTAGTCCAGATCGCGGGTCTCGCGGCTGATGAACAGCGCGATCAGCGTCAGCACGGCCATGACCGAGAGGTAGATGCCCACCAGGACGGGGCTGCCCTTGGCGGACTCCCACAGCCAGACGGCGATGAACGGAGCCACGGCCGCACCCAGGATGGAGGAGACGTTGTAGCTGATGGCGGAGCCGGTGTACCGGACGTTGGTCGGGAAGAGCTCCGGCAGCAGCGCACCCATCGGTCCGAAGGTCAGGCCCATCAGGGAGAAGCCGATGATCAGCAGGCCCATGGCACCGGCGAACCCGGCGCTGAACAGCGGCACGAAGAGCAGGCCGAAGACGAAGATGCCGGTGGTGACGGCGAGCAGCATCTTGCGGCGTCCGTACTTCTCGGCCAGCGGGCCGGAGACCAGGGTGAAGATGCCGAAGAACACGACGCCGGCGATCAGCATCCAGAGGAAGTCGTTGCGGGAGTAGCCCAGGCCCGGGACGAACGCGGCCGCGGCGGCCTCGCTCATCGGCTTGCCGGCCTTCTCCGCGGCGGCCTGCGCGCCGGCCAGGGTCGGCTTGGTGCCGTAGGTCAGCGTGAACGTGGTCATCAGGTAGAAGAGCACGTAGGTGGCGAGCATGATGAAGGTGCCCAGGATCAGCGGGCGCCAGCTGGTCTTGAAGACCCGGCCCAACGGCAGCTTGGCGACCTCGTTGCTCTCCAGCACCTTGGTGAAGGCGGGCGTTTCGATCAGCTTCAGCCGGACGTACAGGCCGATGATGACCATGACGGCGCTGACCAGGAACGGCACGCGCCAGCCCCAGTCGCTGAAGGCCTGCGGGCTCAGGGTGTAGCTGAAGACCAGGAAGAGCACGTTGGCGATGATGAAGCCGATCGGCGCGCCCAGCTGCGGGAACGTTCCGTAGATCGCGCGCTTGTTGGCCGGGGCGTTCTCCGTCGCGAGCAGCGCGGCGCCGCTCCATTCGCCGCCGAGGGCCAGGCCCTGGGCGAAGCGCATGACCACCAGCAGTGCCGGCGCCCAGAATTCCCAGCCCGGAACCAGGGCGGTGGGGAGGCAGCCAATCAGGAAGGTGGCGATGCCCATGGTGAGCAGCGAGGCCACGAGGGTGCCCTTGCGGCCGAATTTGTCACCGAAGTGGCCGAAGACGATCGAGCCGAGCGGACGGGCGACGAACGCGACGCCGAAGACGGCGAAGGAGCTCAGGAGCTGGGTGGTCTCGTTCTGGCCCGGGAAGAAGAGCTTCGGGAAGACCAGGACGGCGGCCGTGGCGTAGACGTAGAAGTCGTAGAACTCGACGGTGGTGCCGATCAGGCTGGCAACGATCACGCGGCCGCGCGAGTTCACCTGCTTGGCGGATCCATGCTCCGTCGACATGGCGGTGGGTGACATGTGAGAACGCTTTCATCAAGACCGGTGGCCCGTGGGGGCCGTCCGGCAAAGGAGTGGAATATATCTGCCATATTACGCGGCACTGTCCACGAGTTGGACATTTATTTCACTATTTGGACATCTGCGTGTCGCCCGGATCAGGGGTTGACTGGACCGCGATGCCGCCGGGGTCTCACGCCCTGACTGAGCCCCGGATAGGCAAACGTCACAGCACGTTTACATTCGGCGAGCGTCCCGGAAATGCGGCCTCCCTAGCTTTGAGGGAACATCCCCAAGGAGGTCCCCGTGACAGAACGCACCGCAGACACCGCCACCCTCACTCCCCCGACCGTTCCCGCCCTGGAACACCGGCCCGGCCGCTGGATCGCCAACTGGGACGCCGAGAACCCGGCCCAGTGGGAGTCGGTGGGGCGTGGGATCGCCCGGCGGAACCTGAACTGGTCCATCTTCGCGGAGTTCCTGGGCTTCGTGGTCTGGCAGCTCTGGTCGATCGTAGTCGTGCAGCTACCGACGGCCGGTTTCCGTTTCTCCACCAATGAGATCTTCTGGCTCATCTCGATGCCCAGCCTGGTCGGAGCGACCCTGCGCATCCCGTACACCTTCATGGTCCCGCGCTTCGGCGGCCGAAACTGGACGGTCGTCTCGGCGCTCCTGCTGCTGGTCCCCTCCACCGGGCTGGCGTTCTGCGTGGCCAACCCGGGCACCCCGTTCGGCGTCATGCTGCTGGTGGCCGCCCTGGCCGGTTTCGGCGGCGGCAACTTCGCCAGCTCGATGGCGAACATCAGCTTCTTCTACCCGGCCCGGGAAAAGGGCTGGGCGCTGGGCCTGAACGCCGCCGGCGGAAACCTGGGCGCCGCCGTCGCCCAGCTGGCCGTCCCGGTCGCCGTCACCCTGCTGGCCGCCGGCACCATCAACCTGCCCGTGGCCGGGCTGATGTGGGTGCCACTGATCCTGCTGGCGGCATTCGGCGCCTGGAAGTACATGGACAACCTCACCAGCGCCAAGGGTGACGTGGCCGGCTCCCTCGCCGCGGTCCGGGAACCCCACCTGTGGGTGATGGCGCTGCTGTACATCGGCACCTTCGGCTCGTTCATCGGCTTCGCGGGCGTCTTTCCCAAGCTGATCAAGGATTACTTCCCGGCGTTCTCCTCCTTCGGGGTGGGAACCGTGGCGCTGTCCCTGGCCTTCCTGGGCCCGCTGGTGGGATCCCTGGCGCGGCCCTACGGCGGACGGATGGCGGACCGGCTGGGCGGGGCGCGGATGACCGTGGCCGCGTTCGCGGCGATGGCCGCCATCACCCTGACCGTGGTGTGGACGCTGCCGCTGAAGAACTTCTGGCTCTTCCTGGTCCTGTTCCTGGCCCTCTTCACCGCCAGCGGCTTCGGCAACGGCGCCACCTACCGGATGATTCCGGTGATCTTCGCACTGCACAGCCGCGCCGCCCGCACCGGGGCCGCTCCGGCGGCCACGCAGAAACTGGCATCCTCGGCGCTGGGGCTGATCTCGGCGATCGGCGCCTACGGCGGCTTCGTGATCCCGCAGGTACTCAACGCCGCGAACACCGCCACCGGCTCCTACACGCCGGCGTTCTACGGCTTCGTGGCGGCCTACGTCCTGATGCTGGCCGTGTGCTGGGCCTGCTACCTGCGCCCCGCCCGGCACGGCAAGGGGCACGTCTAGATGGCCGACGGCGCCGCGACCCACTGCCCGTACTGCGCCCTGCAGTGTGCCATGACGCTGACCGTGCCGGGGGCCGCGGAGGTCCCGCTCGAGGTGACCGGCAGGGAGTTTCCTACCAACCGTGGCGGGCTCTGCCGGAAGGGCTGGACCTCGACGTCATTGCTCGAGCACCCCGGGCGGGTCACCGAACCGCTTCTCAGGGGCGCCGACGGCGTGCACCGGCCGGTCGACTGGGATGCCGCCTTAAACCTCATCGCCACCGCGGTTCGGAAGACCCGGGGCGCCCACGGCCCGGACGCCGTCGGCGTGTTTGGCGGCGGCGGGCTGACCAACGAGAAGGCGTACCAGCTGGGCAAGTTCGCGCGGCTGGGGCTGGGGACCTCGCGGATCGATTACAACGGCAGGTTCTGCATGTCCTCCGCCGCGGCGGCCGGGATCCGCGCGTTCGGCCTGGACCGTGGGCTGCCGTTCCCGGTGGCCGACCTGGACGGTGCGTCGACCGTGCTCCTGCTGGGCTCCAACGTGGCGGAGACGATGCCCCCGTTCGTGCAGCACCTGCGCGGGGCGCGCGACGCCGGCGGCCTGATCGTCGTCGACCCGCGGCGCTCCGCGACGGCCGCGTTGACGTCCGACGGCGCCGGACTGCACCTGCAGCCGCTGCCGGGCAGCGATCTCGCCCTGCTGCTGGGGCTGGCACATGTGGTGATCCACGAGGGCCTGGCGGATCACGCCTACATCGCCAAGCGCACGGCCGGCTACCCGGCCCTAGCCCCCAGCGTGGCTGGCTTCTGGCCCGAGCGGGTGCAGTCCCTCACCGGAGTGCCGGCCGGCCTGGTCCGCGAGACCGCCCGGCGGCTGGCCGACGGTGCGCGCCGCGGCGGCAGCTACGTCCTGACCGGCCGCGGCGTGGAACAACACGTGGACGGGACGGACACCGCCACCGCCGCGATCAACCTGGCCCTGCTGCTGGGCCTGCCGGGTTCGGCCCGGAGCGGCTACGGAACGCTGACCGGCCAGGGAAACGGACAAGGCGGGCGCGAACACGGCCAGAAGGCGGACCAGCTGCCCGGCTACCGGAAGATCACCGACCCCGCGGCGCGGGCCCACGTCGCGGGCGTCTGGGGAGTTCCCGAGGCGCTGATCCCGGGTCCCGGGGTCCCCGCCGTCGATCTCCTTGCCTCCCTGGGACAGCCCGACGGCGTCCGCTGCCTCTTCGTGCACGGCGCCAACGTTGCGGTGTCCGCCCCGGATGCGAACGCCGTGACCGCGGGCCTGCGTCGGCTGGATTTCCTGGTGGTCTGCGACTTCTTCGTCTCCGAGACGGCGGCCGAGGCGGACCTGATCCTGCCGGTGACCCAGTGGGCCGAGGAGGAGGGTACGGTGACCAACCTCGAGGGCCGGGTGCTGCGCCGCCGCCGGGCCGTGACTCCCCCGGCCGGGGTCCGCAGTGAATTGTGGATCATGGCCCGGCTGGCCGAGTTGCTGGACGCGCCGTCGACCTTCAGCGAGGACCCGGAGACGGTGTTCGAGGAACTCCGCCGGGCCTCCGCCGGCGGACCGGCAGACTACTCCGGGATCGATTACGCGATGCTGGACCGCGGCGAGGAGGCCTACTGGCCGTATCCCGCGGGCAGCGCCGGGACGCCGCGGTTGTTCCTGGATGCCTTCGCCCATCCCGACGGACGTGCGGTGTTCACGCCGGTGACGCCCCGGCGTCGTACGCCGTCCGCCGACTCGGCCGGTTCCGCAGGTTCCGCGGGTTCCGGCGACGGGGGCGCCCCGATGACCCTGGTGACCGGACGCTGGCTGGAGCATTACCAGTCGGGAGCCCAGACCCGGCGTGTGCCCGCGTTGGTGGACGCACGGCCCGAGGCGCGGCTGCAGCTGCATCCCTCGGCCGCCGCGGCGCAGGGCATCGACGACGGCGGCCTGGTGCTCGTGGCGAACGGCCGCGGTGAGGTGCTGTGCCGCGCCGACGTCAGCCCGGACATCCGCCCGGAAACCGTGTTCCTGCCGTTCCATTTCGCCGGGGTGGAGAGCGCGAACCGGCTCACGGAGGCCGTAACGGACCCCGTCTCCGGGATGCCGGAATTCAAGACCAGCCAGGTGTGGGTGCGGCCGATTGCTGCCGCAGCGCCCGCCGTGGCCCTGCAGAGTGAAGGTGCCTCATGAGCGAGCGTGTTGTGGTGGTGGGCTTCGGCCCGGTTGCGGCGAGGCTGGTCGATGAACTGCTGCCGGCGGTGGCGTCCGGGGTGGTGGAGCTGACCGTGGTCGGCGAGGAACCGGTGGCCGCCTACAACCGGGTGCTGGTGGCGGACTTGGGCGTCGGCCGGACCAGCGCGGACGCCCTGGCCCTTGCCGATGCGGCGTCCCTGGTGGCCGCGGGCGTCGACGTCCGGCTGGGCGTGCGGGTCCGCCGGGTGGACCGGGCCCGCCGCCTGCTCCTGCTCAGCGACGGCAGCACCCCGCGCTATGACCGGCTGGTGTTCGCCACCGGCGCCCGGCCCGTGATTCCCAACCTCACCGGGCTGAACCCGGATCCCGGACGGCCCGCCCTTCCGCCCGGGGTGACCGCGCTACGCGACCTGGGTGATGCGGCGGCGCTGCACGCAGCGGTGGCCGGCGGCAAACGCGTGGTGGTCCTAGGCGGCGGTGTCCTGGGCCTGGAAACCGCCCTGGCCGCCGCCGAGGAGGGCGCCACCGTGACCGTGGTGCACAATGGCCCGTTCCCGCTGGGCCGCAGCATCGACCGCGGCGGCGGGGCCGTGCTGGCGGCATCGCTGCGGAACTGCGGGGTGCGGATGGCCGGCAATGCTCGATCCGTGGGCGTGGAGACGGACGACGACGGCGGCTTCTCCGCGCTGCTGCTGGACGACGGCTCCGCGATCGACGGGGACCTGCTGGTGCTGTCCTGCGGCGTGCGGCCCCGCGTTGAGCTCGCGGAGGGCTGCGGGCTGCCGACGGCGGCCGGCATCCTGGTGGACCACCGGCTTCGCGCGCACCACGAGCCGCACGTCTTCGCCGTCGGGGACTGCGCGGAGGTCCGCTGCCCCGATCCGGACTGCGTGGACTGCCGGGTTCCCCGCGGACCGTCCGGACTGGTGGGGCCGGGATGGCGCCAGGCCGAGTGGCTGGCCGGCTACCTCACTCTGCTGGCGTCCGGTGCTCTTGCGGAGGCTCAGGCGATGCCGCCGCTACCTTCGGAACAGCCAGCCGTGGTGGTGCTCAAGGCGCGCGGGCTGACCATGGCCGTGGCCGGTGACGTCACCGCGGATCCTTGGGACGAGGAGGCGCTGTGTTCCGGGTCGGCCACGGACCGGCCACGGCTGCAGGTCTCGCAATGGGCCGACCCCGAGCACGGCCGCTACGTCAAAATGTCCACCCGCGCCGGGGTACTTGAGGGTTTGGTGGCCGTCGGGATGCCCCGCACCGCGGCCGAGCTGGTGCAGCTCTTCGAACGCGGTGCGGAACTACCGGCGGACCGGTCGCTGTTGCTCAGGCTGGACGGTCCGGAGGCTAATACCTCGCAGGCCGCCCACGACCCGGCGCGGACCGTTTGCCGCTGCGCCGGGATCAGCGGAACAGCCATTGCTTCAGCCGTTTCCTCCGGATGCTCGACAGTTGCCGAGGTCTCCGGGACCACCCGCGCCGGCACCGGCTGCGGCAGCTGCCACGACGAGATCAGGGGCCTGATCGAAAAGCACTTCCAGGCGGCGGTGGCGTAGGGAGCGGCCCGGTGGGGGTGCGCCGACGTCGCGAACCTGAGACCGGCCTGAACAGCTGGTAGCTTATGACAGCGGCCCAGTCTCAGGCGCCGCCTTCCAAGGGGGAAATTTTGAAGAAATCACTCGCATTTGTCGTGCTCACCGGGCTTCTGCTCACCGGGTGCGGCGGCAAGCAGATGTCCGCACCATCTGAAGCATCACCCAGCATTTCCGCAGCCGCGGCTGTGGAAGGCGCCATCTCCGTTCCCGGCCTGGTCGGGATGACCCTGGACAAGGCCACGAACCAACTTCAGGATCTGGGTCTCAAGGTCAAGGCAACCGACGTTGATAACGGCAAGTCGATCATGGTCAAAAGCAACTGGACCGTCGCCCGCCAGGGCACAGCGGAAGGCACCAAGGTAGACAAGGGCGCGACCGTTGAACTGGGGGTCCATCACCTCACCGACTCCACCCCGACGCCGACACCGACTCCGACGCCGACTCCGGTCAAGGTCGTAGAGGCTCCGCTCGCGCCGGTGGTCCCGGCCGCTCCTCCGGCGGTGGCTGAGCCGCCCGCTCCCGCCTACGTTCCGCCGGCACCGGCCTATGTCCCGCCGGCACCGGTTCAGGCTCCGCCCGTCTATGGCGGAATCATCTGCAAGGACGGCTACGCATGGCCGTCTTCAACCCGTCGGGGCGCTTGCAGCGGTCACGGAGGCATCAGAAACTAGCCCGAGAAAGGTGCCGGGCCACCCTGTGGCCCGGCACCTACACTCCGGTCAGGCGTTCCTGGCAGCTGGGCGAGACGACCCGCAGCGTGCTGGCCGGGTTGGCGACGAGGGCCGCGGCCGGCCTGACCGGACGCCGCTCGAGGTTACCACCGCAGTTGGGGCACGCCCCGTCGCGGAAACGGGCGACGCAACCGGGGCACCACGTGCACTCGAAGGTGCAGATGTAGGCCTCGTCGGTGGGCGCGATGTCGCGATCGCAGCATTCGCAGTTCGGTCGGATCTCAAGCATGCGACCAGCCTACCGGCCGGTAACTAATGCGCCGGACGGCTGGGGCTCAAGCAAACCCAGCACCGCCGGCTGGCTGCTGCTGAAGCTCGGCGCCCCGCCCGGTGCTGATCACGGCCGTAGACATGTCCAACACCGCGCACACAGCGTGGAACGGCTCTTGACGGCGGCGTCCGGACAGCATGTGATGGACGGGAACTGATCCCGGACCACTCCTCTGCCGGACGCCCGCCGTCCGGAACGCCGAAAGGACAACGAATGTCCCTGCTCGACTCCGCCCTCTGGAACGGCAAGATCTACCTCAACGGCTGGCGGGACGGGGGCGGCGGGACCGGCACCGCCGTCGAGCCGGCCACGGGCGAGGAGCTGGGCAGCTACGGGGTCGCCTCGGCGGACGACGTCCGGGAGGCCGCCGCCACGGCGGCGAAGGCTCAAAAGGAATGGGCTGCCCGGAATCCGGAGGAGCGTGCCGCCGTCCTGCGCCGCGCCGGGCAGCTCTGGGAGGAGCACGCCGCCGACATCCAGGACTGGATCGTCCGCGAATCCGGCGGCATCCCTCCCAAGGCCGGCCTGGAAACGCACATCGCCGCCAACGAATGCTACGAGGCCTCCGCGCTGCCCTCGCTGCCGGCCGGGGATGTCCTGACCTCCAACGAAAACCGCTGGTCCTTTGCCCGCCGCCGGCCCGTCGGCGTCGTCTCCGTGATCTCCCCGTTCAACTTCCCGCTGATCCTCTCCATCCGCGCCGTCGCCCCGGCCCTGGCCCTCGGCAACGCCGTGCTGCTCAAGCCGGATCCGCGGACCACGGTGTGCGGCGGCGTCAGCGTCATCCGCATCTTCGAGGAGGCCGGGCTCCCGCCGGGGCTCCTCTCGCTGCTCCCCGGCGGCGCGGAGGTGGGTGCCGCCGTCGTCGAGGCCGAGGGGGTGCGCGTGATCGCGTTCACGGGTTCGACGGCGGCCGGCCGGAAAATTGGCGAGACCGCCGGCCGGCTACTCAAGCGCGCCCACCTGGAACTGGGCGGCAACAACGCCCTGATCGTCCTGCCCGGTGCGGACATCGCCAAGGCGGCCTCCGCCGCCGCGTTCGGGTCCTTCATGCACCAGGGCCAGATCTGCATGGCCGCCGGCCGTCACATCGTGCACGAGGACATCTACGACGAATACGTCGCCGCCCTCTCCGAGAAGGCCGCGCACCTGCCCGTGGGCGACCCGAAAAGCGGCACCGTGGCGCTCGGCCCGGTGATCGATGAACGCCAGCTTCAGCGGGTGGACGGGATCGTCCGGGACGCCGTCGCCGCCGGCGCGAAGCTCGCCGCGGGCGGCACCCACGACGGCCGCTTCTACCAGCCGGCCGTGCTGGTGGACCTGGACACGGACAGCCCCGCCTGGAAGGACGAAATCTTCGGCCCGGTGGCCCCGGTGATGAAGTTCTCCACCGTGGACGAGGCCGTGGCACTGGCCAACGACAACGAATACGGCCTCTCCATCGGCATCCTGGGCGACGTCGGCCTGGCCATGACCATCGCCGACCGGCTGGACTCCGGCAAGGTCCACATCAACGAACAGACCGTCTCCGACGAGGCCAACTCCCCCTTCGGCGGCACGAAGAACTCCGGCAACGGCTCCCGGATCGGCGGCCATCACGCCAACATGGAGTCCTTCACCGAGATCCAGTGGCTCACCATGCGGCCGGACATCGCGCCCTATCCGTTTTAGGAGCGGGCCACCCGCGCGGCGGCGGTCTCCACCAGGGCCTCGAGCCAGTGCTGGTGCTGCTTCTCGATGCTGCGCCGGACCACCGGTCCCAGCAGCGTCGCGAGGACGCCGCCCTGGACCTCCTCGGTGACGATCAGGGTGCCGCCGTCGTCCGTGCGCTGCAGGTCCCAGCGGTGGTAGCCGGTGGAGCCGCGGCCGGCGCCCTCCCAGCCGAGCCGGGTGCAGGGGGCGAACTCGCGGACCGTGCTGGCCACGCGCAGGCCGAAGGTGGTCCAGTCGAACCGGGACGAGGCCTCAAGTTCCGTGCCGCCGCCGTCGAGCACCACGTCCTTGGCATTGCGGTACCAGGCCGGCCAGCGCGGCGCCTCGATCAGTACGGGCCAGAGCTGCTCCGGCGTGAGGTCGGTGCGGAGCTCGTTATAGGCGTACACCCGGGCCGAGGCGGGGTCGAAGCCGGCGGGCCAATCGGTGGTGGGGTTCACTTGCTGCTCCTGAACTGAAGACGGAGGTAGGCGTCGAAGAGGCCCGAGCCGAGGAAGCGGCGGGACTGGACGATCGCCTTGGCGGCGGGGGTGACGGTGTAGCGGGACCGGGGTTTGCGAGCCGTCGCGGCGTGTTCGACGACGGCGGCCACGGCGTCGGGCTCCGCGGCCAGCAGCGGGGATGCGTAGGAGACGGCCATCTGCTCGTCGGCCGCGGCCCGGAGCTGGGCGTACGGGCCGCCGTCGGCGCCGGAGGCGGCGAGGGTGCGGGCGGCGGTGGCGCCGAAGCCGGTGCGGATCAGGCCGGGGGCGATCAGCGAAGTGCTGATGCCGAAGGGCGCCGTCTCGAAGCGCAGCGCGTCGGTGATGGCCTCCACGGCGTACTTGCTGGCGTGGTAGTAGCCGCCCACCGGGAAGGTGACACGGCCGCCCATGGACCCGATGTTGACGATCCGGCCGGAGCATGCGGCGCGCATGCCGGGCAGCACCAGCTGGATCATCCGGGAGAAGCCGAAGACGTTCGTCTCGAACTGGCGGCGGACGGCGTCCAGGTCCGCTTCCTCGATGGTGCCGTATTCGCCGTAGCCGGCGTTGTTGATGAGGATACCCACGCTGCCGTGCCGTTCCTCCACGGTGCGGACGGCCGCGGCCATGGAGTCCTCGTCGGTGACGTCCAGGGGCAGGACGGTGGCGCCGGCGTCGGCGAGCACGGCGAGGGTTTCGGGCCGACGCGCGGTGGCGTAGACGGTGAAGCCGGGCCGTTTGAGCAGCCGTTCGGCGGCGGCCCGGCCGATGCCGGAGGAGGCTCCGGTGATCAGAACTGCGGTGGTCATGGCTGGTCCTTGGGTTCGTGGGGATAGATGGTGAAGCCTGCGGTGAAGATGGCCACGCCGCGGCGCAGCCGGTCCGGGAGCGCGTCGGGGGCGGCGACGCCTGCTTCCAGGCCGCGGGTGAAGGCGAACAGCATTTCGGCCGCGTCCCGGGCATCGGCGCCGGGATAGGCCTCCTGTACGGTGCGGGTGAGCAGATCCAGCATCGCCTCGTCGTACCGCCCCAGCGCCTCGGGGGCGAGCCGGGTTTCCACACCCAGCAGCTCGGCGGCGTGTGCCGGGCTGTCCCGCCAGATCCGCATCACCAGCTCCAGCTTGGCCAGCAGGATTCCCGCCAGCCGCTCCTCCGGCGCCGTGCCGGCAGCCGCGGCCGCCTCCGAGGCGGCGCGGGCGTCGGCCAGCAGGCGTTCGACCAGGGCGCGGAAGACGTCTTCCTTGCTGCGGAAGTACTGGTACAGCGCGGGCCGGGAGACTCCGGCCTGCCCGGCGATGTCGTTCATGGTGGTGCGGCGGGCCCCGTGCCGGGTGAAGCACACGTAGGCGGCCCCGACGATGTCAGCACTGCGGTCGCTCATGCCTGACACTTTAGGCATTAAACGTCAGAATGTAAAGCATGCCGTGTCCGGGATGCCCTGGCGCCGGTTAAACGCCGAACGCCGGCGGCCCCGAGGGGCGCCGGCGTTCGGACCGTGGGTGGAGCGGTGCTACATGTGCACGTGCAGGCGGCGGGCCGCCTCGGAGATCGATCCGCTCAGGGACGGGTAGACCGTGAAGGTGCTGGCGACGTCGTCGACGTGCATCTTCTGTGTCACGGCCAGCGAGATCGGGAAGATCAGCTCGGAGGCGTTGGGGCCTACGACGACGCCGCCGATCACGGTGCCGGAGCCCTTGCGGGCGAAGATCTTGATGAAGCCGTCGCGGTGGTTGCGCATCTTGGCGCGGGCGTTGCTGCGCAGCGAGAGCTTGACGACGTCGCCCTGGTACTTGCCGGAGTCGATGTCCGCCTCGGACACGCCCACGTTGGCGATCTCGGGCGAGGTGAAGATGTTGGACGCCACCTGGTGCAGCTTCAGCGGGGCGACGCTGTCGCCGAGGAAGTGGGCGATGGCGATCCGGCCCTGCATGGCGGCGACGGAGGCCAGCGCCAGGACGCCGGTGCAGTCGCCGGCGGCGTAGATGTTCGGGGCGGTGGTGCGGGAGACGCCGTCGACCTTGATGTGGCCGCTCTCGGTCAGCGCGACGCCGGCATCCTCCAGGCCGATCCCCGCGGTGTTCGGGATGGACCCGACGGCCACCAGGCAGTGGCTGCCGCGGACGGTCGAGCCGTCCGCCAACGTAACGATGACGCCGTCGTCCGTGCGTTCCACGGTTTCGGCGCGGGCCCGGGACAGCACGGTCACGCCGCGGCGTTCGAAGACGCCCTCGAGGACCTCGGCGGCGTCCGCGTCGGAGCCGGGCAGGACCCGGTCGCGGGAGGAGATCAGGGTGACCTTGGAGCCCAGGCCGTTGTACGCGGAGGCGAATTCGGCGCCGGTGACGCCGGAGCCCACCACGATCAATTCCTCGGGCAGCTCGTCGAGGTTGTAGATCTGCGCCCAATTCAGGATGCGTTCGCCGTCCGGGCGGGCGGTGGGCAGTTCGCGCGGGTGGGCGCCGACGGCGAGCAGGACCGCGTCCGCCTCGACCGTCTCCACGCCCTCCGCGGTCAGGACCTCGATCGTGTGGTTGTCGAGCATCTTGCCGGAGCCGAGCATGATGCGGACGCCCTGGCCCTCGAGGCCGCGCTGGATGTCGGCGGACTGCTGCCGGGCCAGGCCGAGGAGCCGGTCGTTGATGTGCTTGAGGTCCGCGCGCATGGTGGGCATGCAGTCGCCGCCGTCGACGTCGAACTTCACGCCCAGCTCCCCCGCCTCGCCCACGCGGGTCATCAGGTCCGCGGTGGCGATCAGGGTCTTGGAGGGGACGACGTCGGTGAGCACGGCGGAGCCGCCGAGGCCGGCGCGCTCGATGATGGTGACCTGCGCTCCCAGCGAGGCGGCGACCATGGCCGCCTCGTAGCCACCCGGCCCTCCGCCGAGAATCGCGATACGGGGTGCACTGAAATCGGGATGCGTAGTCACAATCATCCATTCTCCATCATCCGGACCGGCGCCACCAAGCCACGGTGCTGGGCAGCGCGGGGGCGGCAGGGTAGCTTGTTCCAGTGAGCAACACGGAATTCCTGAACACTGACCCCTTCGACGCCGCCCGCGCCGCCGCCGACTACATCGCGGAGGAGACCGGCGTCGACAGCCACGACATCGCCCTGGTGCTGGGCTCGGGCTGGGGGGACGCCGCCGAACTGATCGGCGAGACCACCGCCACCCTGTCCGCGGACGAGGTCCCGGGCTTCTCCGCCCCGTCGGTGGTGGGCCACGTAGGCACCATCCGCTCGGTTCTCACCCGCGAGGGCAAGCGCGCCCTGGTGCTCGGCGCGCGCACGCACTACTACGAGGGCAAGGGCGTCCGCGCCGTGGTGCACGGGGTCCGGACCGCCGCCGCCGCCGGCTGCAAGACCCTGGTCCTCACCAACGGCTGCGGGGGCTTGAACGAAGACTGGGCTCCCGGTACACCGGTGCTGATCAGCGACCACATCAACCTAACCGCTACCTCCCCGCTGGAGGGCGCCACCTTCGTGGACCTGACCGACCTCTACTCCTCACGCATCCGTGGCCTGGCCCGCGAGGTGGATTCAAGCCTGGACGAGGGCGTCTACGCGCAGTTCACCGGCCCGCACTACGAAACCCCGGCCGAGGTGCAGTATGCCAAGCGGATCGGCGCTTCCCTGGTGGGCATGTCCACCGCGCTGGAGGCCATCGCCGCACGTCACGCGGGCATGGAGGTTTTCGGCATCTCGCTGGTGACCAACCTCGCCGCCGGCATCAGCCCGGTACCGCTGAGCCACGAAGAGGTCCTCGAGGCCGGCCAGGCCGCGGGCCCGCGCATCTCCAAGCTGCTCGCGGAGATCATCGCCAAGCTCTAAGTCGGCCGGCTCAGCCTGCCGCCAGCTGCGCCACGGTCCGGGCCCGGTCCTCCGGGAACCGCCGCTCCATCGAGTCGGCGATCCCGGCGATGGTCTGCCGGGCCAGGGTCTGCCGCCACACCAGTTCCGCCTGCCGCATCGTCTGGGAGACCAGGCAGGACCGGGTGAAGTCGTCCCGCGTCGCGGCGCCCGGGACGTTGCCCAGGATGCCCTCGCAGCGGAAGGCCGGTTCCTGGCCCTCGATGGCCAGCACCACGTCCAGGACGGTGATGGCATCCGGCCGCCGGGCCAGCGCGAACCCGCCGCGCGGGCCGGAGACCGAGACCAGGATCCCGTCCCGGACCAGCGCCTGCAGCTGCTTGTTCAGGTAGGCGGCGGGCAGGTTATACAGGGCGGCGATCCGGCCGCTGTTGACGGCCTCGCCGGCGGGGGTCCAGGACATGGCGACGCACGCGTGCAGCGCCCATTCCACCCCTCGCCCCATCCTCATATTCCAGACGCTATGTGTCCGGAAATTGGGGTGTCAACGGGCCGAGGGGCCCTGTGGGGGTCTCCTGCGGCAATCCTGAGCCAGCCCTGCGGAGGGTCCGGACGTAATGGAACTGTAAGGCCGCCCGCGCTTGTCGCGGCGCGCCGGCCCCCGGTTTGCCGCTAGTTTGGTATTCATGACGTCTTCCGATGCCGCACTGAACGATCTCCTGGGCGAAGCCCGCGCCTGGGCCGGACAGGACCCGGATCCGGCCACCGCCGCCGCCCTGGCCGAGCTCATCCGCCTCACCGAGGAAGGCGCTCCCGGCGCCCGCCAGGAACTCGCAGACAGCTTCAGCGGCACCCTGGAGTTCGGCACGGCAGGCCTCCGCGCCGCCCTCGGCCCCGGCCCGAACCGGATGAACCGCGTAGTGGTCCGGCGCGCCGCCGCAGGGCTCGCCGCCTTCCTCACCGGCGCCGTCGGCCAGGCCGCCGCCGGCACCCGGCCGCGCGCCGTCGTCGGCTACGACGCCCGGCACAACTCGGACGTGTTCGCCCGCGAGACCGCCGCCATCTTCACCGCCGCCGGCATCGAGACGTTCCTGATGCCCGCCGCACTGCCCACCCCGCTGCTCGCCTACGCCGTGCGCGCCCTGGACTGCGACGGCGGCGTGATGGTCACCGCCAGCCACAACCCTCCGCAGGACAACGGGTACAAGGTCTACCTGGGCCGGCACGCCGTCGAGGAGTCCGGCCGCGGCGCCCAGATCGTGGCACCCTACGACGCCCGGATCGCATCCGAGATCGACGCCGTCGGTGCACTCGAGTCGATCGCCCTCGCCGAGGACGGCTGGACGGTCCTGGAGCCCTCCATCGCCACCGACTACCAGGCCGCCGTCGCGGCGCTGGTGATGCCGGAGCACTTCCCGGCCCGCGACCTGAAGATCGTCCTGACCCCCATGCACGGCGTGGGCGGGGACACCGCCGTCGCGGTACTGAACGCCGCTGGCTTCGCGGACGTTACCCTGGTCACCGAGCAGGCCCTCCCGGACCCGGACTTCCCCACCGTCAGCTTCCCCAACCCCGAGGAACCCGGCGCCCTTGACCTGGCGCTGGAGACCGCTGCCCGGGTGGACGCGGACATCGTGATCGCCAACGACCCCGACGCCGACCGCGCCGCGGTGGCTGCCAAGGACCCGGACACCGGCGCCTGGCGGATGCTGCGCGGCGACGAGGTGGGCGCCCTTCTGGGCGCGCACGTCGTCGCCCGGCTCGCGGCCGACGGCGGCACTGGGCACGGCAGCGCTGTTGCGGGCGCCGCGCAGGACGGCGATACCGCCGGCGTGTTCGCCAACTCCATCGTTTCCTCCCGGCTGCTGGCACGCGTGGCCACCGCCGCAGGCTACGACCACCAGGAAACCCTCACCGGCTTCAAGTGGATCGCCCGCGTCCCGCACCTGCTCTACGGCTACGAGGAGGCCCTGGGCTACTGCGTGGCCCCGTCCCTGGTCCGGGACAAGGACGGCATCTCAGCCGCCGTGCTGATCGCCGAACTCGCCGCCGCGGCCAAGGCCGCCGGCCGGACCATCTTCGACACCCTCGACGAGCTGTATCTGGTGCACGGCCTGCACGCCAGCGACCAGCTCAGCATCCGGGTGGCGGACCTGGGCCTGCTGGACGCCATGATGAACCGGCTGCGGGTCAGCCCGCCGGAATCCTTCGGCGGCTCCGCCGTGGAGACCGCCGCGGACCTGTCCGAGGGCAGCGAACAGCTCCCGCCCACCGACGGCCTGCTCTACCTAACCCGCGACGGCAGCCGCGTGATCATCCGGCCCAGCGGCACCGAGCCGAAACTCAAGTGCTACCTGGAGGTGATCCGGGGCGTGGAATCCGCCGCCGGCCTGCCCCAGGCCCGGCAGGAGGCGCGCGCAGCGCTGGACGCCGTGCTGGCGGACGTGCGCGAGGCCCTGGGCCTCTAAATCCCTTGAGCCTCTAGCGCCCCCCTCGCGGGGACGCAGCTTCAAGAGATACGGGCCGTGGCTAAAGCCGGATTTCGATGAAGCCGTCAACGGCGCGCGCCGGATAGGTTGCCAGCCGCAGCTCCGGGTTGCCGAGGCACTCCCCGGTCAGCAGGTCGTAGACCTCCTTGTGCAACGGGGACGCCAGGGTCCGCCGGGTCCCCCGCGATCCGGTAATCCCCCGGGCCATGACGTGCGCGCCGGTGGCCGGATCGGCGTGGTCGACGGCGAAGACCTCACCGCCAGCCGTGCGGAACACTGCCACCTGCCGGCCCGCGACCAGTGCCGCCTCACCCCAGCCTGGCTCCAGGACCTGCACCGCGCAGATCCGGTGCCAGCCGGTCCCGTGCGTTCCCGTCATCTGCTCCGCAAAACTGCGGGCCGCGTCATCCAGTACGGCAGTCATCCGGGGCTCCTCCCTGCTTGCTTCCGGTTTCCCGGCCGCCGCTGCGGCCATTCCCCCACGCTAGGACCATCGTGTAACGGCCACATACAGCCCATGTGTCCGGCCGGTAAAAGAGACCTCACCCGGGCCGAAACCCGTCCGTGATGCAGAAGTTAAGACCACGAAACATTCGGGAAACTGACGCGAAACTGCCGCTGCCTAGGCTGGCCGGAGATGTTGCAGCACACCGCCTGCGGCCCAACGAAAGGCCACCCGTGACCGGACAGACCGCCAGCCCCCGCCCCTCCTCCCCCGCACCCGCCGCGGCGCGCCGCGTCGTCGTCGCCGGCGGCGGCCCCGCAGCCCACCGCTTCGTGGAGGCCATGCACGCCCGCGGTCTGGCCGGCTGGCAGATCACCGTGCTGACCGAGGAGGCCCACCTGCCCTACGACCGGGTGGCGCTGAGCAAGGCGCTGACGGATACCGGCGTGGACCTCACCCTGGGCGAACCCTCCCTGTGGGACCACGGGGCGCTCACCCTCCGGACCGGCGAGCGCGCCACCGGAATCGACACCGCCGCGAAAACGGTGCAGACCGCCGCCGGCACCGTCTACCCCTACGACGAGCTGGTGGTCGCGACCGGCTCGGACGCGGCCCGCCTGCCCATCCCGGGCGCCGAACACACCCACGTCTACCGCACGCTGGAGGACGTCCGGGCCATCAACGCCGAAATCGCGGACCTCACCGCGGCGCTGGGCCGCACGGTCAACGCCGTCACCATCGGCGGCGGCCTGCTGGGCCTGGAGGCGGCGGCCGGCACCGCCCAGCTCGGCGCCAACCCGGTCGTCATCAACGGCTCCCCCTGGCTGATGAACACCCAGCTGGACGAGGGCGCCGGGCAGGCCCTCGGCCGGCTGATCGAGGCCAAAGGCTTCACCGTCCACTGCGGCGTGTTCCCCGCCGAGGTGCTCTCCGACGACGCCGGCCGGGTCACCGGCGTGCTGCTGGCCGACGGGCGCGTGATCGACGCCGACATCGTCATCGCCGCCGTCGGCGTGCGGCCCCGCGACGAGCTGTTCCGCACCGGCGACGGCGGGCCCCAGCAGTTCCGGCTCGGCCCGCGCGGCGGCGTCGTCATCGGCGAGGACTGCCGCACCGAGGTCCCCGGAATCTGGGCGATCGGCGAGGTGGCCAACTTCGGCGGCATGTGCCTGGGCCTTGTAGCGCCGGCGAACACGATGGCTGAAATCGTCGCGGACCGGCTGCACGGCGGCGCCGCGACCTTCCCCGGCTTCGACACCGCCACCAAACTCAAGCTCTCCGGCGTCGACGTCGCCAGCTTCGGCGACGCCTTCGCCCGCACCGACCACGCGCTGGAGATCGTCTACGCGGACCCGGCCCGAGGCGTCTACCAAAAGATCGTCACCACCGACGACGCCGCCACCCTGCTCGGCGGGATCTTCGTCGGCGACGCCGCCCCGTACACCGCGCTGCGGCCGCTGCTGGGCCGCGCACTGCCGGCCGAACCCGGCGCCTACCTCACCGCGGCCGGCGGCGGAGTCGACGCCCTCGCGGCCGAACTGCCCGACGACGCCATCCTCTGCTCCTGCAACAACGTGGCCGCCGGGACCATCCGCGACGCCGTCAACGGCTGCGGCACCTGCGAGGGCAGCGAACCGGTCCGGGACCTCCCCGGGCTCAAGGGCTGCACCCGCGCCGGCACCAGCTGCGGATCATGCATCCCGATGCTCAAGAAGCTCCTCGACGGCGAACTCACCAAGTCCGGCGTCGAGGTCTCCACGGCGCTGTGCGAACACATCGGGCTCTCCCGCCAGGAACTCTTCGACGCCATCCGGGTCCTGGAACTGACCTCCTTCGAGGACGTCATGGACCGCTACGGCAGCGGCGAGGGCTGCGATATCTGCAAGCCCACCATCGCCAACATCCTCGCCAGCCAGCACGGCGCATACGTCCTCGACGCCGGCCGCGGCACCCTCCAGGACACCAACGACCGGGCCCTGGCGAACATGCAAAAGGACGGCACCTACTCGGTGGTGCCGCGGATCGCGGGCGGTGAGATCACGCCGCAGAAACTCGGCGTGATCGCCGCCGTCGCCGAGCAATACGGCCTGTACACGAAGATCACCGGCGGCCAGCGGATCGACATGTTCGGCGCCCGGCTGGAACAGCTCCCGGAGATCTGGAAGCTGCTGGTGGACGCCGGGTTCGAATCCGGCCAGGCCTACGGCAAGAGCCTGCGCACCGTGAAGTCCTGCGTCGGGTCCACCTGGTGCCGCTTCGGGGTGCAGGATTCGGTGGCCATGGCCATCCGCCTGGAACTCCGGTACCGCGGCCTGCGCAGCCCGCACAAGCTGAAGATGGGGGTCTCCGGCTGCGCCCGCGAATGCGCCGAGGCCCGCGGCAAGGACGTCGGCGTGATCGCCACCGCGGACGGCTGGAACCTCTACGTCGGCGGAAACGGCGGCGCCACCCCGGCGCACGCGCAGCTTCTCGCCAAGGACCTCGACGACGAGACGCTGATCCGCTACATCGACCGCTACTTCATGTACTACATCCGCACCGCCGACCGGCTGCAGCGCACCGCCCGCTGGCAGGAGGAGCTCGACGGCGGCATCCGCCACGTCGAGGACGTGGTGGTGCACGACAGCCTGGGCATCGCCGCGGACCTCGAGGCAGCCATGGCCAAACACGTGGACACCTACGTCGACGAGTGGGCCGAGACCCTGCGGGACCCGGACCGGCTGCGCCGCTTCCGCTCCTTCGTCAACGCCCCGGGCCAGGCGGACGACTCCATCACCCTCGTCCCCGACGACCGCGGCCAGATGCGGCCCGCCACCGCGGAAGAAAAACGCTCCCGGCTGATCGCCACGACCATCCCCGTCAGGTCGGCCGGCCCCGCCGCCGGCGAACCCACCGAAAGCAGGGTCTAAGCATGCAGCTCAGCATCGAACTCACCGGCCGGACCGTCCTGGTCGCCGGATCCGACGCCGCCGCACGGCAGGCCGTCCGGCGCTACCGGGCCGCCGGCGCCGTCGTCGGCCGCCTCACCGGCCCGGACGCCCCGGCGGCTCCGGGGCCGCTGCCCTTCCTGGTGGCCGCGGTGGACGACGGCCAGCCCGGCTGGCCGGCCCGCCTGGACCGG
>NZ_JBFBKP010000051.1:0-32832 GCF_040702285.1 Arthrobacter sp. NPDC080086 | reverse complement strand
GACGCTTTAAGGCTTAACGACGACGGCCCCGGCCGCTCCCGCGAGGTAAGCGGCCGGGGCCGTTGCGTCTGGTGCCATGCGGAGCAGCGAACCTGCCCTAGTGGGTCGGCGCGATCTCCGGGATGCTCGGCTTGGCGTTGCCGGCGAAGGTGAACTTCGCGTCGTCGCCCTCGCCCTCGACGTCGACCACCACGATGTCGCCGGAGTGCAACTCACCGAAGAGGATCTTCTCGGAGAGCTGGTCCTCGATCTCGCGCTGGATGGTGCGGCGCAGCGGCCGGGCACCCATCGCGGGGTCGTAGCCGCGGGTCGCCAGGAGCACCTTGGCCGCGGGCGTGAGCTCGATGCCCATGTCCTTGTCCTTGAGGCGGCGCTCCAGGCGGGTGACGAACAGGTCGACGATCTCGATGATCTCGTCCTGGGTCAGCTGAGGGAAGACCACGACGTCGTCAACACGGTTCAGGAACTCGGGGCGGAAGTGCTGCTTGAGCTCCTCCGTGACCCGGGCGCGCATCCGGTTGTAGCCGGTCTGCGTGTCCGTGCCGGACTGGAAGCCGGTGGCGACGCTCTTGGAGATGTCCCGGGTACCGAGGTTGGTGGTCATGATGATCACGGTGTTCTTGAAGTCCACCACGCGGCCCTGGGAGTCGGTCAGGCGGCCGTCTTCCAGGATCTGCAGCAGCGAGTTGAAGAGGTCCGCGTGGGCCTTCTCCACCTCGTCGAAGAGCACCACGGAGAACGGACGACGCCGGACCTTCTCGGTCAGCTGGCCGCCTTCCTCGTAGCCCACGTAGCCCGGAGGGGCACCGAAGAGCCGCGAGACGGTGTGCTTCTCGGAGTACTCGGACATGTCCAGGGTGATCAGCGCGTCTTCCTCGCCGAACAGGAACTCCGCGAGGGCCTTGGCCAGCTCGGTCTTGCCGACGCCGGTGGGGCCGGCGAAGATGAACGAGCCGCCGGGACGCTTCGGGTCCTTGAGGCCGGCACGGGTGCGGCGGATCGCCTGGGACAGGGCCTTGATGGCCTCGTCCTGGCCGACGACGCGCTTGTGCAGTTCCTCTTCCATCTTCAGCAGGCGCGAGGACTCTTCCTCGGTCAGCTTGAAGACCGGGATGCCGGTGGAGTTCGCGAGCACCTCGGCGATGATGTCCTCATCCACCTCGGAGATGTCGTCCATGCCGCCGGTCTTCCACTGGCGTTCCTTCTCGGCGCGTTCGGCAATGAGCTTCTGCTCCTTGTCGCGCAGCGAGGCGGCTCCTTCGAAGTCCTGGGCGTCGATCGCCGATTCCTTCTCCAGCTTCATGGCCGCAATCTTCTCGTCCATCAGCTTCAGCTCCGGCGGAGCGGTCATCCGGCGGATGCGCAGCCGGGCGCCGGCCTCATCGATCAGGTCGATGGCCTTGTCCGGCAGGAAGCGGTCCGAGATGTAGCGCTCGGACAGGCTCGCGGCCGAGGCGAGGGCGCCGTCGGTGATGGTCACGCGGTGGTGCGCCTCGTAGCGGTCACGCAGGCCCTTGAGGATCTCGATCGCGTCCGCGACGGAGGGCTCCTTGACCTGGATCGGCTGGAAGCGGCGCTCCAGGGCGGCGTCCTTCTCAATGTGCTTGCGGTACTCATCCAGCGTGGTGGCGCCGATGGTCTGCAGCTCGCCGCGGGCCAGCATGGGCTTCAGGATCGAGGCCGCATCGATGGCACCCTCGGCCGCGCCCGCACCCACCAGGGTGTGGATCTCGTCGATGAACAGGATGATGTCGCCGCGGGTGCGGATCTCCTTGAGGACCTTCTTCAGTCGCTCTTCGAAGTCACCGCGGTAGCGGGAGCCTGCCACCAGGGAACCGAGGTCCAGGGTGTAAAGCTGCTTGTCCTTGATGGTTTCCGGGACGTCGCCGCGGACGATCGCCTGGGCCAGGCCCTCGACGACGGCGGTCTTACCGACGCCGGGTTCACCGATCAGGACGGGATTGTTCTTGGTGCGGCGGGAAAGGACCTGCATGACGCGTTCCATTTCCTGCTCGCGGCCGATCACCGGGTCGAGCTTGTTCTCCCGGGCGGCCTGGGTCAAGTTCCGGCCGAACTGGTCGAGGACGACCGAGCCGGCGGGGGTACCCTCGGCCTGGCCGGCGCCGACACCGGCTCCGGCGGATTCCTTGCCCTGGTAGCCGGAGAGCAGCTGGATGACCTGCTGGCGGACCCGGTTCAGGTCTGCTCCGAGCTTGACCAGCACCTGGGCGGCAACGCCTTCACCCTCGCGGATGAGGCCGAGCAGGATGTGCTCGGTGCCGATGTAGTTGTGGCCGAGCTGCAGGGCCTCGCGCAGGGAGAGTTCCAGCACCTTCTTGGCCCGCGGCGTGAAGGGGATGTGACCGGACGGCGCCTGCTGGCCCTGTCCGATGATCTCCTGCACCTGCTCGCGGACGCCGTCGAGCGAAATGCTCAAGGACTCGAGGGCTTTGGCGGCAACACCTTCACCCTCATGGATCAGACCCAAGAGGATGTGTTCGGTACCGATGTAATTGTGGTTCAGCATGCGTGCCTCTTCTTGGGCAAGCACAACTACGCGACGGGCACGGTCCGTAAATCGCTCAAACATTTCGCCACACTCCTAGCTACGACGTACTTTGATGCTACGTGGCGGTCTTCGTAATTTGTGGCTTGTTCGCCACAGGGGAAACCGGGGCGGTTGCGGGGACCCGGGCGGCGTGCACGGCCCGTGTATGCGCTCCTACCCGGTTACCTCCGCCGCACCAGGCCGGGTGGTCCCCGGAAACGGCCCAAACACTGCCCGGCCGGGCTCCGGCGTCGGCACGCCGGGCCAGCCTCCGGACGGTAACCGGGGAGGAACGTACGGACCCCGGACGCAGCGAAGCCCCCACCGGATGGCGGGGGCTTCGCTGTAGGCAATTCGTTCCGGCCCTAGGGGCCGGAAACGGCGCCAATCTTAGGAATTGGCCTTTTGGTAGGCTTCCTGAATTTCGGCCTGGATTCGGCCGCGGCTGTTGACCGCGTAGCCATTGTCACGGGCCCACTGGCGAATCTGGGCCGAATCCTGATTTCGGCCGCTGGCGGCCTTCGTGCGGGCGGGCCGGCCGGCGGACGTTTTGCGGGCCTGGCCCACATAACGTTCGAGCGACGAGCGCAGTTCTGAAGCATTGTTGGCCGACAGGTCAATTTCGTAACTGACGCCGTCCAGCCCAAACCGGACAGTTTCGTCCGCGGATCCCCCATCCAGATCATCCACGAGGATGATTTCAACTTTCTGTGCCATAAAGACTCTCTTTTCGAAGGAGGAGCATTTAGAAAAGCAGGATGTAACTGTAAAAAGTATCCATCGCTTTATGGCACCGAGTCAAAGCGAAAACTACGCTGCGGGAAAACAGCGCCGGCTAATGACTTTCTAGGACTGTTCCGGGGAATGCCCCTGATCCGGCGCGGAATTCGCGGCCGGGGCGTTTACTGCTGCGTCGGCTTCCGCCTGGGCGCGGGCCTCGGCCTGGCGTTCGGATTTATCGGCGTTGAATATTGCCTTCATCACGAACCAGAAAATGAGGCCCACCACCACGGAGGGCAGCAGCACGGCAATGTAATCCATGATCAGTTGCCTTCGGGCTTGAGCAGCGGGAACAGGATGGTCTCGCGGATGCCCGCACCGGTGAACAGCATCACTAGCCGGTCAATGCCGAGGCCAATGCCGCCCATCGGCGGGGCGCCGTATTCGAGTGCCCGGAGGAAGTCCTCGTCCAGCTGCATGGCCTCGACGTCGCCGGCAGCGGAGCGCAGCGACTGTTCGGTGAGGCGTTCGCGCTGGATGACGGGGTCGATCAGCTCGGAGAACGCGGTGCCGCGCTCCATGCCGCCGATGATCAGGTCCCAGGCCTCGATCAGGCGGCCGTCCTCACGGTGCTGGCGGGCCAGCGGCTGCGCGGACGGCGGGTAGTCGTACACGAAGGTCGGGTTCAGCAGGGTGGGCTCGACCAGTTCGCCGAAAAGTTCGACGACGAGCTTCTCCGCGTCCCAGGCGGCGTCCACCTTGACCTCGTGCTTTTCCGCGAGGGCCAGCAGCTCGGCGGCGGGGGTGTCCGGGGTGATCTCCTGGCCGACGAAGTCGGAGAGGCCCGGGTAGACGGCCATCCAGGCCCAGTCGCCGTCGAGGTTGATCTCGCCGGCCTCGGTCTGCAGCACCCGGCCCACGCCAGCGGCGTCCGCGGCGTCGAGGATGATCTCCTTGATCCGGTCCGCCATGACGAACTGGTCGGCCCAGGCCTCGTAGCTCTCCAGGGTGGTGAATTCGGGGCTGTGCGTGGAGTCGACGCCCTCGTTCCGGAAGACGCGGCCCATGTCGTAGACCCGGTCGATGCCGCCGACGACCGTGCGCTTGAGGTAGAGCTCGGTGGCGATGCGCAGGGTCATCTTCTGGTCGAACGCGTTCATGTGCGTCTCGAACGGGCGGGCGGTGGCGCCGCCGTGGACTAGCTGCAGCATGGGGGTCTCCACCTCCACGTAGCCCTGGCGGTGCAGGGTCTCGCGGATGGAGCGGGTGATTGCGGCGCGGGTGTAGACCATCTCGCGGGCCTCGTCGCGGACGATCAGGTCCACGTAGCGCTGGCGGACGCGGGTTTCCTCGTTCAGTTCAGCGTGCAGCACGGGCAGCGGGCGCAGGGCCTTGGACGCCATGGACCAGGACTCGGCCATGACGGAGAGCTCGCCGCGGCGGGAGGAGATGACCTCACCCTTGATGAAGACGTGATCGCCGAGGTCCACGAGGGACTTCCAGTCGGCGAGCGCCTCCTCACCGACGTTGGCCAGGCTGAGCATGACCTGGAGGCGGACCGCCTTGCCGTCGAGGCCGCCCTCCTGCAGGGTGGCGAAGCAGAGCTTGCCGGTGTTGCGGATGAAGACGATGCGGCCGGTGACACCGACGACGTCGCCGGTGGTCTCGTCGGCGACGAGGTGGGCGTACTTCTCCCGGATATCCGTCAGCGAGTGGGTCCTCTCGACGCCCACGGGGTAGGCCTCGATCCCGCGCTCGATCAGCTTCGCGCGCTTTTCCATCCGGACCAGGGTCTGTTCGCTGGCCTCGGAGTGCTCGGGCGTGTTCGGGGCAGGAGTGTTTTGGGAAGTCACAATCCCTAAGTTTACCGGGGATTCCTGAGCGCCCGGGATCGGGGGCGGTGGCACTAGAATCGGGGGCGACCGCTCCTGAAAGGACCCCCTTGGCCAAGCTCTACTTCCGCTACGGCGCGATGAACTCCGGCAAGTCCACGGGCCTGCTGCAGGCGGCCTTCAACTACGAGGAACGCGGCCAGCGGGTGCTGCTGGCCAAGCCGGACATCGACACCAAGGGCGACACCGCCGTCGTCTCCCGCCTGGGCATGACCCGCGACGTCGATTTCCTGATCCCGGCGGGCGCATCCGCGCGGGAACTGTTCTCCGCCCTGGCGCACGGGGATGATCCGGACGCGCTGCTGCAGCACGTGGACACCCCGCCGGTGGCCTGCCTGCTGGTGGATGAGGCGCAGTTCCTGACGCCGGAGCAGGTGGATGACCTGTTCCGGATCGCCGTCCTGGACAACGTGCCGGTGCTGGCCTACGGCATCCGCACGGACTTCCGGACGCGCGCCTTCCCGGGGTCGCTGCGGCTGCTGGAGATCGCGCACACCCTGGAGGAGCTGAAGACGATCTGCCGCTGCGGCCGCAAGGCGATCTTCAACACCCGCCGGATCGGCGACCGGGTGGTGTTCGACGGCGAGCAGGTCGCCATCGACGGCCAGGACGCCTGGTACGAATCCCTCTGCGGCTCCTGCTATCTCGAGGTATCCGGCGGCCGGCTGGGTTGACCGACGGAGCCGCGTGAGCGACGTGGGCTCCCTCAAAGCGCAAAGAACCGGCTCCGTCCCTGAGGGGACGGAGCCGGTTCCTGTGGTCCAACGAATGCGGGAGGATGCCTTAGAGGCGGTGCGTCCCGCCGGTGGAGTCTGCTTCCGGCGTGTAGGTGTGGACGGCGTCCTTGATCTGTTCGGTGGCCGGGGGAGAATTCTGGGCCTCCGACTTGATCTTCGGGGCCTCGGCCTCGGCCTTGTTCAAGTAGTGCTCCCAGCGCTGGGACATGGGCTTGATAAGCCCGCCGCCGACGCCTACAACAAGGATGCCCACGATCGCGGCAAGCACAGCGATGAGGATCGGGGTCGTCACGGTGGTGGCAATGTCGACCTGGTTCAGGGCAGCGATGATGCCGATGCCCAGGATGAAGATGCTGGCGATGTTCGCAAGCGTCTTGCCGTAGGAGAGGCCGCCGAGGGAGCCCTGAATGAGGGTCTTGACGGCCGCGGCGATCGCGGCACTGACGATGACGATGATGATGGCGACGACGACGCGCGGGAGGAAGGCGATGATCGCGGCGAGCAGCGTGCTGACCGGGTTGGGCCCAAAGACACCGAACGCGAACTGAAGCACGAAGAGCACCAGGGCGTAGTAGATGATCTTGGAGATAACGTCACTGGCATCAAGCTCGGAATTGGCCAGCGCCTTCTTCACGCCGCCTCGCTCCACGGCGCGGTCGAAGCCGACCTTGTGCAGCAGCTTGGACAGAGCCTTCGCGATCGCCTTTGCAATCAGCAGGCCGACGATCAGGATGACCAGGAACAGCACCAGCTTGGGGACGAAGTCAATGACGGTGGCCAGGCCGGCCTTGAGTGTATCTTCCATTTTTCCTCACATATCGGCTAAGGGTCGAACGAAACTAAGCATGCTTTCCAAATTGAGTACACACGATCGAAAAGGTAATAGCAAGCACGCTTAGTAATAAATTTTGCCGTCCCATCCACCGGCGCGAGGGCTACGAAACTGGCGGGGAATGTGCACGCCGCTCTCAGAAGGCTCCATATAGGGCCGCCCGCGCAGCCTGGGCCGAAGCCGCCTGCGCGAGGGCGGCCGGCTGGGCTAGGCTCAAACCATGACGCGCGAGAACATCCACACCCCCGACGGCGGAACCCTCGAGTTGTTCAGCACGGGGGCGGAACTGTCCGCGGCCGGCTCCGGCGTCGTCGTCGTGTCCGCCTCGATGGTGACCGCCGCCGACTACACCAAGTTTGCGCAGAAGCTCAGCGCCTCCCTCGGCCGGCCGGTCCACACCTTTAACCGCCGCGGCCGCGGCGGCTCCTCCCCGCAGCCGGAGGACTACACACTTGACGTGGACATCCACGACCTCGACGCCGTGATGAAGCACACCAACAGCACGGACGTGTTCGGTCACAGCTTCGGCGGCGCCGTAGCCCTGCACGCCGCCCGCACCCTGCCGGTGGAGCGGCTGGCGGTCTACGACCCGGCCGTCTCGGTCAACCACAGCGTCACCGCCGACTGGATCCCCGAGTATGAGCGCCTCACCGCCGCCGGCGACGACGACCGGGCCCTGGCCGTGCTGGTCCGCGGGCTGGAAACCGGCAGCGCCGTTTCCCGGATGCCGCTGTCCATGCTGACCCTGGCCAACAAGCTGACCGCCGGGACCCCCGTGGGCAAGCAACTGCGGGAGCTGATGAAGACCGGCGTCCGCGAGATCAAGGCGATCATCGCCGCGGACATGCCCGCCGAACCGTTCCTGGCACTGCCGCTGGAGACACTGATCGTGGTGGGCGAGAAGAGCCCGGCGTACTTCGGCGTGGCCTGCGCCCAGATCCACGACGTGCTGTCCGGTTCGAGCTACACGATCCTGCCCGGCATGGGCCACGACGGCGTGAACAAGGCCCCGGAGAAGCTCATCACCGAGCTGAGCGCCTTCTTCGCCGGCTGAAGCCGCTCCCCCGCGGCGGCGCCAGCCGCGTCTGTTGACCCGGGAGCGGGACTTGCCCGCTCCCCCTGCCCCAGTGGCCGGTTCTCTCAGTGGCCCGCTGGCCCTGCCGCCCCTTCGGTCTTGCGCATCAGCAGTGAGAGCACGAGCGCGGCGACGGCGATCGCGGCGGCGGTCAGGAACGCCGCGTGCATGCCCGCTGCCGGACCGGACGAGACGGAGACCACCGCGAAGATCGAGACCAGCAGCGCGGTGCCGGCCGCGCCGGCCACCTGCTGCAGGGTGCTCAGGATGGCCGAACCGTGCGAGTACAGGTGCGGCGGCAGCGGGTTCAGCCCGGTGGTGAAGGCGGGGGTGAACAACAGCGCCAGGCCTAGGCTGAGGGTCACATGCAGGCCGATGATCCAGCCCACCGGCGACTGCGCGTCCAGTCCGGCGAGCTGCCAGAGCGAGAGCACCATCAGCACGGAGCCGGTCACGGTCAGCGGCAGCGGGCCCACCTTGTCGAACAGCCGGCCGATCACCGGGCCCAGCAGGCCCATCGCGAGACCGCCCGGGAGCAGCACCAGGCCGGTTTCCAGCGACTTCAGGCCGCGGATTTCCTGCAGGTAAAGCGGCAACAGGATGACGGCGCCGAAGAGCGCGACCATCGCGACCACCAGCAGCAGCACGGAGACGGTGAACATCCGGAAGTTGAAAGCCCTCAAGTCCAGCAGCGGCTCGTCCCGCTTCTGCAGCCGCAGCTGCCGGAACACGAACGCGGCCAGGGACACGACGCCGACGGCGAGCGCGGCCACCGCGGGGGCGGGCGGGCCGGAGGTGCCGCCGCCGATCTGGCTCAGGCCGTAGACCACGCCTCCGAAGGCCGGGATGGTCAGGACCACGGAGAGGGCGTCCAGCCGGGTCTTCTCGTTCTCGCCGATGTTGCGGAGGTACTTGGCGCCGATCGCGAGGGCCAGCAGCGCGATGGGCAGGACGAAGACGAACATGAAGCGCCAGGAAAAGTTCTGCAGGATCAGGCCGGAGACGGTGGGACCCATGGCCGGGGCCACCGAGATCGCGATGCTGACGTTGCCCATGACCGCGCCGCGCCGGGAGATCGGCACCAGGGTCAGGATGGTGGTCATCAGCAGCGGCAGCATGATGGCGGTTCCGGCGGCCTGGACGATCCGGGCCAGCAGGAGCACCGGGAAGCCCGGGGCAAGGGCGGCCAGCAGGGTGCCGCCGGAGAACAGTCCCATGGCCAGCATGAAGACGGCCCGGGTGGTCAGCCGCTGCAGGATGAACCCGGTGGTGGGGATGACCACGGCCATGGTCAGCATGAAGCCGGTGGCCAGCCACTGGACCGTGGGCGCGTCCACGCGCAGGTCCACCATGAGCCGCTGCAGCGCGACGTTCATGATGGTCTCGTTCAGGATCACGACGAAGGTGGCCACCAGCAGGGTGGCGATGACCGTCACGGATTCGCGGGACAGCTTCTCCGGCGCGGGTTTGGCCGTGCGGGCGTTCGCTGCCGGGGCGCCGGCGGGGATTTCCGCGCGGTTTCCGGTTCCGGTGCTCTCTGCGTCGGTGCTTTCGGCGTCGATCCGGGGCGGGGCCAGGCCCTCCTGGACGGTGGAACGGGATTCTTCAGGCATGGGGTTCCCTCGGGGATGCGATGGCGGATTGGCGGACACGGCCGCCACTACGATTCTCAACCCTCCGGCCGGAAAGGTCATTCCCTCCCGGCGGACTATTTGTTCCCTAGGAGTCCAGGGGCACGTTGTCGATCAGCCGGACCGGGCCCACCTTGGCAGCGATGAGCACCAAAGCTTCGCCCCGGAACGGCGTCTCGCGGCAGTTCTCCGCGAGCGGCTCCAGGGTGAGCGGATCGACGACGTCGAAGTAGTCCAGTTCCACGAGCGGCTGGGATTCCACCAGCGCGCGGGCGGAGTCCAGGTCGAGGGGTTCGTGCGCGTTCGCCCGGTCCTCCACCAGCCGCAGCGCCCGCGAGAGGACCAGCGCGGCCTCGCGTTCGGCGTCGGAAAGGAAGCGGTTCCGGCTGGAGAGCGCCAGCCCGTCCGCCGACCGCACGATCGGGACGGCCACGATCTCCACCGGGAAGTTCAGGTCCGCCACCATCCGGCGCACCAGGGTCAGCTGCTGGGCGTCCTTCTGGCCGAAGTACGCCCGGTAGTCGGCCTGGCCGGCACCAGGCAGCCCGTAGTGCAGCAACTTCGCCACCACGGTCAGCGCGCCGTCGAAGTGCCCGGGGCGGGAGGCGCCCTCCCACTTCTCGGCCAGCGCGCCGGAGGTGATCCGGACCATCGGCTCCCCGCCGGGGTAGACCTCCTCGACGGACGGCGCGAACACAAGGTCCACGCCCTCCGCCTCCAACAGCGCCAGGTCCGCCTCCAGCGTGCGCGGGTAGCGTTCCAGGTCCACGGCCTCGCCGAACTGCAGCGGGTTAACGAAGATGGTGGCCACCACCACGTCGTTCTGCGCGACGGCGGTGCGCGCCAGCGCGGCGTGGCCCTCGTGCAAGGCGCCCATGGTGGGGACGATGCCCTGGGAGCTGCCGCCCTTTTCGGTGAGCAGGCGGGCACTCTCGGCACGCAGCTGCGCGGCGGTGGTCACCAGCTGGATGGGCATATCGGGGTCCTTCCTCAGGAAACGGTCAGTCCGGTGCGGCGCCGTCGAGCGCCTGGCGGATGCCGTCGATTTGGTCCGGCCTGAGCAGCCCGCGGCTGCCCGCGCGGCGGGCCGTCGCCCGCGCCATGGCCAGGTAAGCCTCCAGAATATCCCCGCCGGAGCCGCCGTCGAGGTCCCGCAGCGCCTCCGCGTGCGCGGCGACGGTGCCGGCGTCCCCGCGGGCCACCGGTCCGGTCAGCGCCGACTCGCCGGAGGCGAGGGCATTCTCCAGGCTGGCGCGCAGCAGCGGGCCCAGCATGCGGCCGGGTTCCTCGACGCCAACCTCGCGCAGCATTTCCGCGGCCTGTGCCACCAGGGTGACCAGGTGGTTCGAGCCGTGGGCCAGGGCGGCGTGGTACAGCGGCCGGTCCCCCTCGGCGATTGCGACGGGCTCGGCCCCCATCTCCACCACCAGGGCCTGGGCGATGGGCAGCATGGCCGGGTCCGCGGTCACGCCGAAGGTGCAGTCCAGCAGGCGGGTCAGGTCAAGGCTCATCCCGGTGAAGGTCATGGCCGGGTGCAGGGCCAGCGGCACGGCGCCGGCGGCACGGACCGGATGCAGGATGCCGACGCCGAAGCGCCCGGAGGTGTGGGCCACCAGCTGCCCCGGCTGCCAGGCGCCGAGTTTCGCGAGCCCGTCCACCAGCGGGCCGAGGGCGTCATCCGGGACGGCCAGCAGCACCAGTTCGGCGCGTTCGACGATGTCCTGGATCTCCAGGACCGGCACGCCGGGCAGGAGCGTGTCCGCCCGTTCACGGCTGGCCTCGGAGACGGCGGAGACGCCGACGACGGCGTGTTCGGCGGCGCGCAGGGCCGCGCCGAGGACGGCTCCGACCTTTCCGGCGCCGATGATTCCGACGCCGAGGCGTCCTGGCTTAGCCATGCTGTGGGCCTTCCTGTGGATCTTCGGCGGTGTTCCCCGCCGGCTGGGGATTGGGGCTCAGGCGTGCAGCCTGGGCCAGGAGCAGGGCGCGGCCTTCGGCCATGCCCGCCTGGATCACCCGGGGGGCCACCGGTCCGGAGGTGGTGTGCAGGACCAGGTCCACGACGCCGAAGCGCCGAGCCACGGGTCCCTGGTGCAGGGCGATGGACTGGGTGCGTCCGTGCGGCACCACGGTCAGGTGCCGCCACCAGCGGCCGGTGCGGATCAGCAGCGCACTGCCGGTCACGGCGAAGCCATTGCGACGCCATCCCAGCGGCGCGAGCAGCCGGGCGCGGCGCGGGGTGGTGGTGAAGCCGCCGTCGGTATCTCCGATGGTGTGGGCGGGGTCCCGCCGGGCCTGGATGCGGGCTGCGGGCGCCAGCCCGCTCAGCCCGGCGGCGAGGACGGCGTGGGCGTCAGCGCCCTCGGCTTCCGCGGCGAAGGATTGATCGGAGCCCGGCCGCGCGGCCCCATCGGGCAGCACCAGGTCCAGCAGCGCGGTCACGTCCTGCAGGGTGCCGACCGGCAGCAGGGTGGTCCGGGCGGATCGTTGGCTGTCCTGGCCGGGCGTCCCGTAGCCGGCGACGTTGACCTGGATGCGGTACCAGCCCAGCGGCCGCCAGAGCGGCGGCTGGCTGATCCGCAGGGCCTGGATCCTGCCCGGCGGGAGCGTCTGGGCGAGGGTGTCCAGCAGCCCGTACTGCAGCCGGATTCCGGCCCGGGAGGCAGCCGCGGTGAAGTTGTAACCCTTGCTGAAGGAGGTCCAGAAGCCGGCCAGGATGCCGAGCCCGGCGGGGACCAGGTAGAAGGAGAAGCTCCGGTTCTCCGTGAAAGCGGAGAACAGCACTGACGCAGCGGCACCCAGCAGCAGGACCACGGCCTGCTCGCTGAGCAGCAGTGAACCGGCCAGGCGTCGGGGCGGGACGGCCAGCACCGGCCGTTCGGGCGGGTCCGCGGGCGCGGCCGGTCCGGGCGGCGCCGCAGGTCGCGCAGCGAGCTGTGCATCGGGCTGTGCATCATGTCCCTGGGCGACGGGTACCGCGGCGGCCTGTCGCGCAGCGCCCCGCAGGGCGGCCTCGCGAACGGCGGCGTCAAGGATGGCGGCGCGCAGCCGGCGGGCCTCCGCGACGCGCAGGTAGGCCAGATGCACCGCCGACTGCCCGGCGTCGGCCACCTCGAAGCGCAACTCTGCGAGGCCGAAGATGCGGGCCAGCAGCGGCTGGACGACGTCGATCGCCTGGACCCGGTCCAGCCGCGCCTGCCTGTGCTGCTTGACCAGAACGCCGGTGGTAACCCGGACGAAGCCGCCTGCCACCTGATAGCGGGTGGAGTACCAGCTCAGGACGAAGCCGGACACCACCAGCAGCAGCATGGTGCCGCCGCCCAGCAGCAGCCAGGGCGCGCGGCCCGCGAAGCGCTCGTCGAAGACCGGGCCGCCGCGCAGCAGCCGTTCGGCGGCGTCGCGGCCGAAGAAGAAGAACAACGCCGCGAGTGCCAGCCAGCCGCGGACAAACGGCGAGGCGGGGTGCACCCGCTGCCAGTTGTCGGTGCCGCCGTTCACAGTCCGGCCAGCCGGGCCTCGCCGCGGGCGGTCAGCTGCTCCCGGAGCCGGGCGCCCTCCGCGGCGGGCAGGCCCGGGATCACGGCGCTGGTCCCGGCGGAGGCGGTGTGGAGTTTCAGCGTGCAGAGCCCCAGCGCCCGCTCCACGGGTCCGGCCGCGATGTCCACGTACTGCATCCGGCCGTAGGGAACCACCAAGGTGCGCTGGAAGAGGATGCCGCGGCGGATCAGCAAATCATCGAGGCGTTCGGCGTAGCCGACGGCGCGGACCTGGCGCGGAATCAGCACCAGCCGCCAGAGGGCCAGCAGCAGGTAGGCGGACGGCAGCGCGACGGCGAACCACAGCGGCGGCCACCGCCACGCTCCGGCGAACACCAGAGCCAGCGGCAAGGCCAGGGCGGCGGTGACGAGCACGGTCTCGGCGCCCCAGCCCAGCAGGCGGGCCGTCAGGTAGCGCGGCGAGACCCGCAGCCAGGAGATGCCCGGCGGATCAATCGCCTCGGTAGGCATATTCGCCTTCGGCTTCCGGTTTTCCGCGCTTCCCGGCCACCCCCGGGGGCTTGCCTGCGTCGCCGTCCTCCGGCGGGATGCGGCAGAACCGCTCCACCATCAGCCCCACCACGATCATCACCAGGCCGCCGCCAGCCATGGCCGCAATCTGCCAGGTGATGGCCTGGCCGCTGCGGACATTCCAGAGCCGGAGCTGGTCCATGAAGATCCCGGCATGCCAGCCGAGCAGCATGGCGCCGGTGTACGCGCAGGCCTGGGCGAGAACCAGGGTCCAGGCGGCCAGGATGGGGTTCAGCAGCTGCTTCTTCTTGCCGTTGCGCCAGCGCAGCACCCGGATGCCCAGCACCAGGGTAAGGACCACGATCACGCCCATGGTGATCAGGCCGGTCAGCGGCAGCACCGGGGTGGCCAGGCTGTAGCGGGCCGCCAGCAGGGTCGCGGCCCAGCCGGCGGCGGCCAGGCCGACGCCGATCACCAGTAGCACCAGCGGGTTGGTCAGCTTCATGGCGACACCGCCGGGCCGTTGGCGCCGTTGAGTTCCTCGAAGCCGTCGAAGGGGGCCAGGTCCCGGAAATCGGCAGCCCGGACGGCGAGATCGGCGACGCGTTCGCCGCCCAGTTCCGCCGCGGGGTCGATCAGGGACCACGGGTACAGCACGAAGGCCCGCTCGGCCGCGCGCGGGTGCGGCAGCGTCAGGACCGGGTCGCCGCTGACCAGCTCGCCGTAGGTGACGATGTCCACGTCCAGGGTGCGGGGGCCCCAGTGGACCTCCCGGACCCGGTGGTGCTTCCGTTCCACGGCGTGGCAGTGGTCCAGGAGCTGGCGCGGGGACAGGGAGGTCTCGACGGCGATCACCATGTTCAGGAAGTCCGGTTGGTTGGGCGGGCCGCCCACGGCCTTGGTCTGCACGATCGGCGAGATGGCCAGCAGCCGCACCTCCGGCGGGTCAACGAGGTCGGCGACGGCGGCGGAGAGGGTGTCATTCCGGGCGCCGAGGTTGCTGCCGAGCGCCAGGACGGCGCGGGCGTACGTGGCGGGTTCCGGCGTAGCCGGGGCGTGCGCGGCGGAGCTCATGGGCGTTCCCGGTGCACACTGACGGCAACGTCGCCGAAGTGGACCTGAATCGGGGCCTTGGGCTTGTGCACGGTGATGTCCACGGCGGTGACCGGGAAGCGTTCCAGCAGGTCCTCGGCGATCCGGACGGCCAGGGCCTCGATCAGGTTCACCGGCGCACCGGTGACCCAGCCACGGATGCATTCGGCCACCTCACCGTAATGCGCCGTGTCCAGCACGTCGTCGCTCTCGGCGGCGGCGGTGAAGTCCAGGTGCAGGACGGCGTCGACGACGAAGGGCTGCCCCTCGCGCCGTTCGAAGTCGAACACGCCGTGGTGCCCGACGGCGGTGACGCCGCTGAGCGTGATCCGGTCCATGGTTCCGCCGGCCTAGCTGTTGCCGGACGTGGTCATCCGGGCGGCGGCCTTGACCGCGTCGAGGTTCGGCCCGACGTCGTGGACCCGGACGGCCCAGGCGCGCCGGAAGGCGCTGATCGCGGTGATGGCGGCGGTGGCGGCGTCGCGGTCCTCGGGGGCGGCGGCCTTGCCGGCGACCGTCAGGAGGCTGCCCAAAAAACGCTTCCGGGACGCGGCCACCAGCACCTTGTGGCCCATCGCCTGCAGAACGTCCAAGTGCTGCAGGAGCTCCCAGTTCTGTGCCTCGTTCTTGGCGAAGCCCAGTCCCGGGTCCACGATGATCTGCTCCGGCGCGGCGCCGGCGGCGACCAGCTTGTCGCGGACGCCGGCCAGCTCGGCCGCCACCTCGGCGGCGACGTCCCGGTAGTCGGTCAGGGAGTCCATGGTGCGGGCGTCCCCGCGGCGGTGTGTGAGGACGTAGGGCACCTTGCGGCGGGCCACGAGTTCCACCATCTCCGGTTCGATGGTCAGCCCGGAGACGTCGTTGATGACGGCGGCGCCAGCGGCCAGGGCCGCCTCGGCCGTGGCGGCGTGGGTGGTGTCGATGCTCACCAAAGCGCCGGCCTTCACCAGCGCCTCGATCACGGGCAGCACGCGGCGCTGTTCCTCGTCCGGGGTGACCTCGGCGGCGCCGGGGCGGGTGGACTCGCCGCCGACGTCGATGATGTCCGCGCCGGCGTAGTACATCCGCAGCCCGGCGGAGATGGCCTGTTCCGGGGTGGCGTGGCGGCCGCCGTCGCTGAACGAGTCGGGGGTGACGTTGAGGATTCCCATGACCAGGGTGCGGTTCGTGGGCAGGTCCTTGAAGGCGGCTGCCGGCCTCGGCTTCCGCAGCACGGGCAGCGGCGAGGTGGCAGGCCCGGTTCCGGGGGCTGCGGCGAGGGAGTCCATAGTGTGTCTTTCTTACCTTCCGAGGATGAGGCTCATGGCTTCGGCGCGGGTGGCCGGGTCATGCAGTTGCCCACGGACCGCGCTGGTGACGGTCTTCGCGCCGGGTTTACGGATGCCGCGCATCGACATGCACAGGTGCTCGCATTCGACGACGACGATCGCGCCGCGGGGCTTGAGGTGGGTGGTGAGCGCCTCGACGATTTGGGTGGTGAGCCGTTCCTGCACCTGCGGGCGGCGGGCGAAGAGATCCACCAGCCGGGCCAGCTTGCTCAGGCCCGTGACCTTGCCGTCGTGCGAAGGGATGTACCCGACGTGCGCGACGCCGTGGAACGGCACCAGGTGGTGTTCGCAGGTGGAGTAGAACGGGATGTCCTTGACCAGGACCAGTTCCTCGTGGTCCAGGTCGAAGGTGGTGGCGAGGATTTCAGCCGGGTCGTGGTGCAGGCCGGCGAACATCTCCGCGTACGCCTTGGCCACCCTCTTGGGGGTGTCCAGCAGGCCGCCGCGGTCCGGGTCTTCGCCGATGGCGAGCAGGATTTCGCGCACGGCCGCCTCGATCCGGGGCCGGTCCACCAGGGTGGCGGTGCCGCCGTCGGCCCCCGCCGCCACGGAACTCTCCGGGCGGAAGGGATCGGCGGCGGCCGAAACGTCGTCGTCGTCGAAGTAAGAAGTCACAGCAAAAGCCTAGCCGGGAAGGCCGTCAGGCCCCAGATCCGTGGTCCCGCCCTGGAAGGGCTCCTGGCCGGGGACGCCCTGGGCGTGCGGCGGCTGGGTGTCCAGCGGTTCCTCCAGGCGGGCCTTGGTGGCTTCCTCCTGCGCCTCCCGTTCGGCCTTCTCCTGGCGGGACTCCACCGGGCCGACGTCGTGGATGGGCCGGGTCTCCTTGGAGAGCCAGATCTCGCGGAAGTCGCGCTTGCGGATGTCCGCGAAGACCTGGGCGATCTCGTTCTGGTTCAGGGTCTCGCGCTCGAGCAGTTCGAGGGCCAGCTGGTCCAGGACGTCGCGGTTGGCGGTGAGGATCTCGTACGCCTCGTCGTGGGCGTTCTCGATCAGGCGCCGGACTTCCTCGTCAACGACGTAGGCGATCTGGTCCGAGTAGTTGCGCTCGTGCCCGGCGTCGCGGCCCAGGAACGGCTCGCCGCCGCCCTGGCCGAGGCGGACCGCGCCGACGCGCTCACTCATGCCGTACTCGGTGACCATCTTCCGGGCGATGCCGGTGGCCTTCTCGATGTCGTTCGAGGCGCCGGTGGACGGGTCGTGGAAGACCAGTTCCTCGGCGACGCGTCCGCCCATGGCGTATGCCATCTGGTCCAGGAGCTCGTTGCGGGTCACGGAGTACTTGTCGTTCTCCGGCACCACCATGGTGTAGCCGAGGGCCCGACCGCGGGGCAGGATGGTGATCTTGGTGACCGGGGCCGAGTTCCGCAAGGCCGCGGCGACGAGGGCGTGGCCGCCTTCGTGGTAGGCGGTGACCTTGCGCTCGTGTTCCTTCATGACGCGGCTGCGCTTCTGCGGGCCGGCCATGACGCGGTCGATCGCCTCGTCAAGGGCACGGTCGTCGATCAGGTTCGCGTTGGAGCGCGCGGTGAGCAGCGCGGCCTCGTTGAGCACGTTGGCCAAGTCGGCACCCGTGTAGCCGGGGGTCTTCTTGGCCACGGCCTTGAGGTCGACGCCGGGAGCCATCGGCTTGCCCTTGGCGTGAACTTTGAGGATCTGGTCGCGACCGATCAGGTCCGGGGCCTCCACGGAGATCTGCCGGTCGAAGCGGCCGGGGCGCAGCAGCGCCGGGTCCAGCACGTCGGGCCGGTTGGTGGCGGCGATCAGGATGACGTTGGTCTTGACGTCGAAGCCGTCCATCTCCACCAGGAGCTGGTTGAGGGTCTGCTCGCGTTCGTCGTTGCCGCCGCCGATGCCGGCGCCGCGGTGACGGCCCACGGCGTCGATCTCGTCGACGAAGATGATCGCCGGGGAGTTGGCCTTGGCCTGCTCGAAGAGGTCGCGGACGCGGGAAGCGCCGACGCCGACGAACATTTCAACAAAGTCCGAGCCGGAGATGGAGAAGAAGGGGACGCCGGCCTCGCCGGCGACGGCGCGGGCCAGCAGCGTCTTTCCGGTGCCGGGAGGGCCGTAGAGCAGCACGCCCTTGGGGATCTTGGCGCCTACGGCCTGGAACTTGGCCGGTTCCTGGAGAAATTCCTTTATTTCCTGGAGCTCCTCGACGGCCTCGTCGGCACCGGCGACGTCGCTGAAGGTCACCTGCGGCATGTCCTTGTTGACCATCTTGGCCTTGGACTTGCCGAACTGCATGACCTTGGAGCCGCCGCCCTGCATCCGGGAGAGCAGGAACCAGAAGAGCACACCCAGCAGCAGGACCGGCACCAGCAGGGAGAACAGGCCGGAGAACCAGTTGCTCTCGACCGGCTGGTCGGTGAAGCCGCTCGGCGGCTTGGAGTCCGTGACGGCCTTGACGACGTCGGCAGCGCGGGCGTTGACGAAGTAGAACTGGACGTTCTTGCCCTTGTCCTGGCCGTCAATCTGCAGGTTGTCCTTCAGGACCAGGTCCACGCGGTTCTCGGCGTCGAAAATCTTGGCCTGTTCAACCTTGCCGCCGTCGGTCAGGAGCGCCAGGCCCTTGTCCGTGTCGATGCGGCTCGACCCGCCCGGGGCGAGGGTGGCAAAGGCCAGCAGGAGCATGCCGATGACGACGACAATCCAGATGCCGGGGCCCTTGAAGAAACTCTTAGCTTTCATCTGATCGGGGGCTGGCCCCGTCCCTCCTGGTAGTGCTGCACGGCGTCCCATGGGCGCGCGTGTGGTGCTGCGTCAGTCTAGCTATACACCGTCGCTGTACCTCACGCACGGTCGGGATCAAAAGTTCCCTATGGGCGTAGCGGAGGGCGGGGTCCGGCCCGGCCGCCGGGTCCCGTGGGCGCCGGCGGCGGCGCGGCGGACTTACTCGTAGACGTGCGGGGCGAGGGTGCCCACGAAGTCCAGGTTGCGGTACTTCTCTGCGTAGTCCAGGCCGTAGCCGACGACGAATTCGTTCGGGATGTCGTAGCCGACGTACTTGACGTCGATCTGGACCTTGGCCGCGGTGGGCTTGCGGAAGGCGGTGCAGATTTCCACCGACGCGGTGCCGCGGGATTCCAAGTTGGTCTTGAGCCAGGACAGGGTCAGGCCGGAGTCGATGATGTCCTCGACGATCAGGACGTCCTTGCCCATCAGGTCCGTGTCCAGGTCCTTGAGGATCCGGACGACGCCGGAGGACTGGGTGCCGGAGCCGTAGGAGGAAACGGCCATCCAGTCCATGGAGACGTGGCTGTGCAGCGCGCGGGCGAGGTCGGCCATGACCATCACGGCGCCCTTGAGCACGCCGACGATCAGCAGCTCGCGGCCCTCGTAGTCCCGGTCGATCTCTGCGGCGAGTTCGGTGATGCGGGACTGGATCTGTTCCTTGGAGTAGAGAACGTGCTTAAGGTCCGCCTGGACGTCGTTTGAATCCACCAATGGCTCCTGTGTAGATGCGGGTGCGACTAATCTTGGGGCCGTTTGTGAGGCCGGAATACTAGCTTCCCACAGCGGGCCGCCTCGCGGGGAACGCCGCCGGTGGCCGGGCCGCCCTCCGCGGGGTGGCCGGGCGCCTGGTCGGACGGCTGACCGGACGCCTCCCCGGCGGCCGCCTGCAGCTGGGCGAGCGAGAGCCGGTAGACGCTGACGCCGCCGGGCAGCTGCACGGGACCGGCCGATCCCCGGCGCCGCAGCAGGTCCTCGGCGGCGAGCAGGCGCTGGTGGCTGGGCTGCTGGCCACCGACCTCGGCCGCGGCCTTCGCGATCACCCGAAACCTGAGCGCGGCCGGCAGGGCGCGGAGCTCGTCCTCGGGCAGGCCGAGGTCCCCGCCGTCGTAGGTCTTCAGCGTGAGGTACGTGTCGTTCGCCACGGAGTCCAGGTAGTCGGCGTCGGCCTGCAGGATGGCGGCGGTGCGGGCCAGGGACTCGGCGACGCCGGGGCCCAGTTTCTCCTCCAGCATCGGCAGGACCTCCACCCGGGTGCGGGAACGGGCGAAGGCGGGGTCGGCATTGCTCGGGTCGTGCCAGGGATCCAGGTCTTCGGCCGCACAGATTTCCAGCGTCTCGGCCCGCCGCAGGCCGAGGAACGGCCGGAGAAGCCGCCCGCGGGCCGGCCGCATGCCGGCCAGGGAGCGGGTGCCGGAGCCGCGGGCCAGGCCAAGCAGGACCTGTTCGGCCTGGTCGTCCAGGGTGTGGCCGAGCAGGATGGCCTGCGCCCCGGCGTCGTCAGCCGCCGCGTCCAGGGCGGCGTGCCGGGCTTCCCGGGCGGCCGCCTCGGGCCCCATCCCGGTTGCGGCGACCGTGACGGTCCGGATCTCCACGGGAGCGAGTCCCAGCTCCCGCAGCGCCGCGGCGGCGGTCCGGGCGACCTCGGCGGAGCCGGGCTGCAGCTGGTGGTCGACGACGACGGCGCCGACGCTGATCGGGTGGCCGTCCACGTGGCCGCGGCGGGCGAAGTACGCCGCGGCGGCGGCGAGCGCCAGGGAGTCGGGACCGCCGCTGCAGGCGACGAGGACGCGTTCGGGGTAGCCGGCGTCGGCGAGGGCGGTCTCGAGCAGCTTCCGCGCCTTGCCCAGCACTGGCGAGAGGCGGCCTGGCCGGCGCCGGCCGGCGGGACGGGCTACGTGTCCGCTGGCGGGCCCGCTGGTGTAGTCGTGGGCGTCCGCGGTGGCGGGTTGGTTCGTGGGGGGCATGCCGCTTAGAGGCCCATCCGTTCGACCCAGAGCTTGGAGTCGTGGATTTCGGGTTCGGTGGGCAGGTGGTCCGCGGATTCCCAGACCCGGTTGAACCCGGCCATGCCGACGGTATCCACCACCTCGCGGACGAACTTGGAGCCGTCGCTGTACTGGCGCATCTTGGCGTCCAGGCCGAGCAGGCTGCGGATGAACTTCTCCACCGCGCCACGGTCCTTGCCGCGGGCGTTGAAGCGCTGCCGGATGGTCTTCACGGACGGCACGATGCTGGCGTCCACGGCATCCATGACCACGTTGGCGTGGCCCTCGAGCAGGCTCATCACGGCGGTCAGGTGCGAGATCGCGGCCTTCTCCTCCGGGTCCTGCAGCAGGTCCAGGATGGCGCCGCGGCCGGGGGCGGCCCCGGGAGCGGACCGGTCCTTGAGCGACCTGGCTGCCGCGGCTGCGCGTTCCATGATCGAGTCGACGTTGCCCAGCAGGTGCCCGCTGAGGCCCTCGATCTGGTCCAGCATGTGGTGCCTCAACCAGGGTGCGGCGGCGAACTGGACCCTGTGGGTCTGCTCGTGCAGGCAGACCCAGAGCCGGAAGTCTTCGGGTGCGACGTTCAGTTCCCGTTCCACCGAGATGATGTTCGGCGCCACCAGCAGCAGGCGGCCGGCGGCCGGGGCGGTAGAGCCGGGGGCCAGGGCGGAGAACGGGTCGTACTGGCCGAGGACCTTGCTGGAGAGGAAGGCCAGGATGGCGCCGAGCTGGCTGCCGGTGATGGCGCCGCCGACGCTCGCGCTGCCGGGGCCGATGCTGCCGCGGCGGCCCTCCAGCATCTTCTCGATGGCGGGCTGCAGCATGACGGCGAAGCTCTGGGTGTTGGCCTTGGCCCAGGAGGCGCGGTCCACCACCAGGACGGAGGAGTCGCGCAGGTCCCGGGCGGCCTCCAGGCCGGTGATGTCGTGGACGTGCGGGACGGAGAGGTCGGCCATCAGGCGGAGGTTCTCCACCGCGGCTCCGATTTCCTTGGCCCCTAGCGTGGGACCGGCCGGCGTGAGCCGCGCGGCAGTGGACGCCGCAAGCTCCCAATTCACCAGGGCCTGGGCCTGGGCTGACGTCTCTGCTGATCCGGCGCGCGAGGGGGTCTCCATAGTCCCCATCAGATCACAGGGCCCGGGCCGCCGCACAGGACTCCGCCCCGGACCGGGCCCGTTTCGACGGTTCCCTGCCGGTTCCACGGCCGGCAGCATCGAATCGGCGGGGAACCGTCGAAGTGGCGGGTCGGGTGGCCGAGGACGGAGACGTGTGGCGGGCTGGGTCAGTAACGGGGGCTGGCTCAGCGGCAGCCGCAGGCCGCGAGGGTGGAGGCGGTCCGGTCCAGGGCCTCCTTGTTGCCGGCCGCCCCCGGGGTCAGGCCATTGCCGATGAAGGAGAAGACCAGGAGCCGGCCGTCGGCGTCCACCACGTAGCCGCTCAGGGCGATCACGGAGTTCAGCGTTCCGGTCTTGGCCCGGACCAGGCCCGCGCCGGCGGCGGTGGTGGCGTCCGTGTACCGGCTGCCGAGCGTGCCGGTCAGACCGGCCACCGGGAAGCCGGCCAGGGCGGAGCGCAGCCGGGTGTCGGGGCCGTTGGTCATGGCCCGGACCAGCTCCGTGAGCTGCCGGGCGGTGACCCGGTTCTCCAGGGTGAGCCCGGCCAGGTCCGCGGCGTGCAGGGTGTCGGTGGGGATCTTGAGTTCCTGCAGCTGCTTCAAGACGGCGGCGATGGCGCCTTCGCCGCTGCCCGGCTGCCCACTGGCCAGTGCCACCATCCGGCCCATGACCTCGGCGAGGTAGTTGTCCGAGGTGCGCAGCAGCAGGTCCACCTGTTCGCCGACGGTCGCGGATTCGGCCTCGGCCAGCACCGCCCCGGCGCGAGGGCCGGCATCCGCCGCTTCGGACGAACCATCTGACGATCCGTCGGACGCGCCGCCGTCGCCCTTCTCTGCCGGATCACTGCCTCCCTGGCCATTGCTGCCCACGTCCCGCGTGGGCGCCTTCGCGCGCACGACGCCGGGTGCCACGGTGATGCCAGCCTCGCCGAGCCGGGCGGCGAAGGCCTCGGCGGCGGTCATGGCCGCGTCCTGGGGCCGGGCCCCTGCGGTGCTGCCGGGCGCGAACCGGGCCCCGTTCAATGCCAGCGGGAACAGCGGCGCCACCTCGCCGGCGGCCACGTCATCCGGGCTCCAGGCGGGGCTTAGGGACGGGCCGGTGAAGAGTGAATCGTCCAGCTGCACGGTGACCGGACCGGTCACACCTGCCTGCCGGAGGGCCGTGACGGTGGACTTGGCCAGGGTCGCCAGGCCGGCGTGGCCCAGCACCGCGTCCGGGGCGGAATCCCCGGCGCCCAGCAGCACGTCCCCGCCGCCGGTGAGGACCACGGTGCCGGGGGTGGCGCCGGCAATCACCCGGGTGGTGAAGCGGCGGTCCGGGCCGAGGGTGCGGAAGGCCGCGGCCGCGGTGAGCAGTTTGATGTTCGACGCCGGCGCGCGGCCCTCGTCGCCCGCCCGGTCGAAGAGGACCTCGCCAGTGACGGCGTCCTGCACCATCCCGGTGAAGGTGCCGCCGCCGTCGGTCTTCAGGGTGGTGTTGAGCCGGCCCGCGAGGGTGGCCGCGTTCGGGACGGGGGCGGCGTCGTCGAGCGGTTTAACCGCGCCGGGGACGGCGGTGAGGGCCGACGGCGGGAGCTGCCACGGGCCCGCGGCGGGCACTGCCGGGGGGCGGGAAGGGCCGGCGAATCCGGGGCCAAGGGCGAAGCCGGCGGGGATCAGGAGCGCGATGACCAGCAGCCCCAGCAGCACGGCCGGAACGCTCCGGCGCCACCCGTCAGCCCGGGAATCCTGCCCGCGCGGGCTGGTTGTGCGTGTCATGGTGCTGATGGTCCTTAGTTCCGAAATGTCCCCACTAGTTCCTGAAACCAGGGCCTGTCGCTATATCCTCAATAATAGTCGGCGGTACCGGGTGGCCTTTTTGGGGCGCCAGCCCGTGCCGCGCACCCCCTTACATCCGTCGAGGAGCATTCCATGAAGCATGACGTGACCATCGAGATCCCCAAGGGATCGCGCGTCAAGTACGAAGTCGACCACGAGACCGGCCGCGTCCGCCTGGACCGCGTCCTGTTCACCTCCATGCAGTACCCGACGCACTACGGTTTCTTCGAGAACACCCTGGGCGAGGACGGCGACCCGTTGGACGCCCTGGTCCTGCTGCAGGACTTCGACCTGCACCCCGGCGTGATTGTCGAGGCCCGCCCGATTGGCGTGTTCAACATGACCGACGACGGCGGCGGGGACGCCAAGGTCCTCTGCGTGCCGGCCGACGCCCGCTTCGACCACATCAACGAGATCAGCGACGTCAGCGAGTTCCTGATCAAGGAAATCGAGCACTTCTTCACCCGTTACAAGGACCTGGAGCCGGGCAAGTGGGTCAAGGCCGAGGGCTGGGGCGACCGCGCCGCCGCCGAAGCCGAGCTGGAAGCCTCAATCAAGCGCTTCGTTCCGCACGCTCACTAAGGCCGCGTCGGTAAACGACACTGCTTTCAGTTTTCTCCTGCCGGGGCCACCCGCGCCGACCGCCCATCTGGGGCGGCGGCGCCGGGTGGCCTCCGGCGTTTAACGGCCGAGCCTTGATCAGCGGCGGACACTGCCAGCCGCGAATCAGGAAGATGTGAAATCGTTGGTTCATGACCACCGAGCCCGCGTTTAACCCGCCCTGCGGCCCCGTGACCGGCTGGCACGACGGCGAGGTGCTGCGCGCCACCGGCATTCCCTACGCCACGGCCGCCCGGTTCCAGCCGCCGGCACCGGCCCCGGAGTGGACCGCGCCCTTCGCCGCGACCGCCCTCTCCCCTGCGTGCCCGCAGGCCCCGGTGCCGTTCCTGGACGACATCCTGGGCACCCGGTACGGCGAACTGCCCGGCAGCGAGGACTGCCAGCGACTCTCCATCACCATCCCGGCGGGCCTCGGGCCGGGAGAAAAAGTCCCGGTGATGGTGTGGCTGCACGGCGGCTCCTACACCTCCGGCTCGGGCGACCTGGCCATCTTCGACCCCAAAGCCCTGGTGGCGGAGAACCGGGTAATCGTCGTCTCGGTCACCTACCGGCTTGGCCTCTTCGGCTACCTCGCCGCCGGCGACGGCCGCCCGGCGAACCTGGGGCTGCTGGACCAGCTGGAGGCCTTCCGCTGGGTCCGCCGCAACATCGCCGCGTTCGGGGGCGACCCGGAGAACGTGACCGCCTTCGGCCAGTCCGCGGGCGGGGATGCCGTAGCCCACCTGATGGCCGTGCCGGAGGCGCCGTCGCTGTTCCGCCGCGCCATCATCCAGAGCGCCCCGCTGGGCATCACCCGCGGACGCGACAAGATGAGCGCCGCAATGGGGGCCGCGGCCCAACACGTCACCGAGGACACCCCGGCACTGGATGTCGTGGCCGCCGAGGCCCGGGTGGCGCGGGCGGCCCGGAAGTTCGGGCTGGCCTCCGCCATGCCGTTCGGCACCCAGTACGGCCACGAACCGCTGCCGCCCGAGGCCGCCATCGAGCAGGCCTGGGACGCCACCGCCCCCGGGATCGAGGTCCTGATCGGGCACACCACGGAGGAGGCGCGGATGTTCCTGCCGCGCAACCGCATCGTGGGCCGGATCGGCCGGGTCCCGGTGCTGGGGAACGCCGTCGTCAAGGCCATCAACTGGGCGGTCACGGAGGCCGTCTACGGCCGGGCGTCCCGGAAGTTCGCCCGCCGCCACGTCCGCGCGGGCGGCCGCGCGCACCGCTACCTGCTCTCCTGGCACGCCCCGGGCAACATCTACGGCGCCGCCCACACCGTGGACCTGCCGCTGCTCTTTGGCGACGAGCAGACCTGGGCCGGGGTGGGCCTGCTCGCGGGCGCCAGCTGGGAGGACGTCAACGTCCCGGGCAAGGCGATGCGGTCGCTCTGGGCCCGCTTCGCCTCCGGTGAAGGGCTCGACGCCGACGGCGGGATCCCCGGCGCGCTCCGCTACCGGGCGGTCTAAGCCGTGCGGACCCTCGGGGTGGACCTCGCCGCGGCGACCAAGAAGACCGCGGCCGCCATCCTCGAGTGGGACGGCGGATCCGCCCGGCTGGTGCACCTGGCCCTCGACGTTGACGACGCCGACATCGTTCGGCTCTTCGGCGGCTGCGCCATGACGGGCATCGACTGCCCGGTGGGCTGGCCCGACGCCTTCCTGCCCTTCATCGCCGCGCACCTGGCCGGGGAGCCGCACCCGGTGCTGGACTATGACGGCATCGAGGGCCGCCGGCTGCTCGCGTACCGGGAGACGGACCGGTTCACCACCGGACTGACCGGATTGATCCCGTTGAGTGTCTCCGCGGACCGGCTGGCGCACCCGGCGATGCGCTGCGCGGTGATCCAGGCCAAGATTGCCCGGGAGCACGGGCTGCAGCCGCGGGATGGCAGCGGCCGGCTGGCCGAGGTGTACCCGGCGGGGTCGCTGAAGACCTGGGGGCTCCTGGCCCGCGGGTACAAGGGCCGGGGCGCGCCCGAGGCGGAGCGGCTGGGCGGGCTGCTGGCCGCGCTGCGCGATGCCGCGCCGTGGCTTGACCTTGCCGGAAACGAGGAACGGCTGGCCGGGTCCGATGACCTGTTCGACGCCGTGATCGCCGCCCTCACGGCCCGGGCCGTGGCGGTGGGGGCAACCGTCGGGCCGGATGAAGCCCACGCCGCGGCGGCACGGACCGAGGGCTGGATCCACGTGCCAACGGGCGGCCTGGACGCCCTCGTGGCCGCCGGATAGACGCCGGATGACGGCCGACGTCGTCCGTTTGCGGCGGCACGGCCACCGGGTAGTGTGGCATCCAGAATGTTCACCCTGACGATCAATCAGACCGACAGCCGTCACGACGGCGACCGCGTGCCGCAGCTCCTCAAGGACCTGCGGCATATTCCGGCGCGCCTCGATTTCGACCGGTCCGTCGAGGATGAGGTCCAGGGCATCGTGGATTGCCCGCGACAGGCTGTGGACGCGGCGCTGATCGCCCTGCGCACCGGCGCTTGGTACGTCGGGATCGGCGTCGGACCCGTGAATGAGCCGCTGCCCAACCAGATCAAGGACGCCTCCGGCCACGGGCTGGTCTACGCCCGGCGGGCCGTGGACCGGCTGCGCAACGGCAAGGAACGGATCCCGGTGGCCGTCGAGGGCCCCCTGGCCGAGCTGGCCGCGGAGGCGGAAGCGGTGCTGCGCCTGCTGGGCCAGATTGTGCACGACCGCAGCGCGGCGGAGTGGCGGGTCCTGGACCTGCTGACTCCCGGCGTCCGGGGCCAGCAGAAGGCCGTGGCCGAGGAGCTCGGCATCACCACGCAGGCGGTGAGCAAGGCAGTGGCGCGGGCCCAGTGGAACGAGGAGCACGCCGCACGGCCTGCGGCCGCCCGGTTGCTGTCCCTGATCCTCGAGGTGCGCTAGAGCAGACTGCGCAGCACGTGGGCCGCGCCGTCCTCGAACACCGAGTGGGTGACCTCGTCCGCGGCGGCAATGACTTCGGCGGGAGCCTGGCCCATGGCCACCCCGCGCCGGGCCCAGGTCAGCATCTCGATGTCGTTCCGTCCGTCGCCGACCGCCACGGTGCGGTGCGCCCCGATGCTCAGCCGGCCGCGGAGCTGCTCCAGCGCGCTGGCCTTGGTGACGCCGGCCGCGGCGATGTCCAGCCAGGCGGTCCAGCCCACCGAGTAGGTGACACCGGCGAGCCCGACGTGCCGGATCGCGGCGTTGAATTCCTCCGGGGTGTTCTCCGAGCTGAACACCACGACGCGCACGGCGGTGGCCTCCAGCATGGTCTGGAAGTCCACGCCGATGGCCTCGACGCCGAAGCTGGCGTCCTGGAAGCGCTCGGTGGAGAGGAAGTTGCCGTCGGCGTCCTCGAGCGCGTACTTGGCGGAGGGCAGCCGCTTCCGGAGTGCCCGCAGCGCGGGTCCGGGATCGAAGGTGGCCCTGTGCAGCACCTCGTAGCCGTCGGCGAGTCCGGAGTCGACGCGGAGGGTGACGCCGCCGTTGGAGCAGACGGCGTAGCCGGTCTCGATGCCGATGTGCTCGATGATGGGCAGCGTGGCGCCGAGGGAGCGGCCGGTCGCGATCATCACCTCATGCCCCGCGGCCACCACGGCCTGCGCGGCTTCCCGGACGGGAACGGACATGTGGCCGTCGTGGTCGACGAGGGTTCCGTCGACGTCGAGGGCGATCATCATTTTGTCGTTGGCGTTGCGCTGGTCGTCGTTGCCAGCGACTGAGGTTTCAGTCAATGTAGTCATCCAACAAGTAGAGCAGACACCCCCGACAACCAGCTAGGACGCGCGCCACAGCACGAAATGAAGCGCCCGTGAACACTTGGGTGGCTGGATGGCGGGGCCGACGGCGGGAGGCTGGCGGGGGGCTGGAGCGAATGGTCAGAGGACGGGCAGGACGGTCATCCCGCCCAGGTACTTCTGCAGCGCGGCCGGCACGTTGACCGAGCCGTCCGGGTTCTGGTGGTGTTCCAGGATGGCCACGATCCAGCGGGTGGTGGCGAGGGTGCCGTTGAGCGTGGCGACCGCGCGGGTGCCCTTGGGGGTGCCGTCCTCGGTGATCACGCGTTCGCGGATGTTGAGCCGGCGCGCCTGGAAGGTGGTGCAGTTGGAGGTGGAGGTCAGCTCGCGGTAGGCGCCCTGGGTGGGGACCCACGCCTCGCAGTCGAACTTCCGCGCCGCGGAGGTTCCGAGGTCGCCCGCGGCGGTGTCTATCACGCGGTAGGGAAGCTCGCACTTGGCCAGCATTTCCTCTTCCCAGGCCAGCAGCCGGGCGTGCTCTGCGGCGGCTTCCTCGACCGTGGTGTAGATGAACATCTCCACCTTGTTGAACTGGTGCACGCGGATGATGCCGCGGGTGTCTTTGCCGTGCGAGCCGGCCTCGCGGCGGTAGCAGGAGCTCTGGCCGGCATAGCGTATGGGGCCAGCGGAGAGGTCCAGGATCTCGTCCGCGTGGTAGCCGGCGAGGGCCACCTCGGAGGTGCCCACCAGGTAGAGGTCGTCCTCGGCGAGGCGGTAGATCTCGGCGTCGTGCTTGACGTCGAAGCCAGTGCCCTGCATGGTCTCGGGACGGACCAGGGTGGGGGTGATCATCGGGACGAAGCCGGCGTCGATGGCCTGTTCCATGGCCATCTGCAGCAGCGCCATCTCGAGCCGGGCGCCGACGCCGCGGAGGAAGTAGAAGCGGGAGCCGGAGACCTTGGCGCCGCGTTCCATGTCGATGGCGCCGATCAGCTCACCGATTTCCAGGTGGTCCTTCGGCTCGAAATCGGGGAACTCGCGCGGGGTGCCGACGGTCTTGACTACGACGTAGTCGTCCTCGCCGCCCTCCGGGACGCCGTCCTCGACCAGGTTGGGAATGCCGCGCAGCAGCTCCTCCTGGGCGGTCTGGGCGGCGTCGGCCTCGGCGGACGCTTCCTTGACCGACGCGGCAAGGACCTTGACCTCGGCCAGCAGGGCCTGCTTCTCCTCGCCCTTGGCCTGCGCCACCTTCTTGCCGAAGGCGTTCTGCTCGGCGCGGAGGTTCTCGTAGCGGATCAGGGCCGCCCGCCGGGACGCGTCCGCGGCGATGATCGCGTCCACCACGGATTCGTCGGCGCCGCGGGCGCGCTGGCTGGCGCGGAACTTGTCCGGATTTTCGCTGAGGTCTTTTACTTCGATCACCAGACAAGAGTATCGAATCCGCACGGGGACGCCGGGCAGTCCGGCCGCGGGGCGGGCCCGGGTTAGTGTTGGAGCACCATGCGCGACTGGCTGCTCTACCTCGTCATCGCTGGAGCCCTGGCCTTTGCCGTCTCCAGCTGGTGGGGCGTGCGCCGACTCAAGGCCAAACACACGCGCAGCGCCGTCTGGGAGGAGACCCACCATCCGGGCCTGGAGCGGCAGAAGGTCGCGGTGGTGCTGAACCCCATCAAGGCCCGCGCGGCCGAGGCGCGTGCCCTGGTGGAAGGGGCGTGCCTGGCGGCCGGCTGGGAGGCCCCGCTCTTCTTCGAGACCACGGCGGAGGATCCCGGCTTCTCGCAGGCGCGGGCCGCCGTCGCATCCGGCGCCGACGTCGTCCTGGTGGGCGGCGGGGACGGCACCGTGCGGGTGGTCGCCGACGTCCTGGCCCACTCGGACATCGCCATGGGGCTGCTGCCGCTGGGCACCGGAAACCTGTTGGCCCGCAACATCCACCTGGACATCGGGAACCTGCATTCCTGCGTGGAGACCGCCCTCTTCGGTCACCAGCGCTTCATCGACACCGCCCGGATGACGGTGGCCAACGGCGTCACCGGCCAGTCGTCGGAGCACGCCTTCCTGGTGATCGCCGGGATCGGGATGGACGCAGAGGTAGTTAGCGACACCAGCGACGGCCTGAAGAAGGCGGTGGGCTGGCTGGCCTACACCGAGGCCGGGGTGCGGCACCTGCCGGGCCGGCGGAAGCGGGTGTCCATCTCCCTGGACGACGAGCCGGAGCAGTCACGCAAGATCCGCAGCGTCCTGTTCGCCAACTGCGGGCTGATTCCCGGTGGCATCGACTTCATTCCGCAGGCAATGATCGACGACGGGATGCTGGACGTGGTGGTGATGAGCCCGCGCAGCGCGATCGGCTGGCTGGCGATGTATTGGAAGATCGTGCTCAAGCACAAGCGGAACCTGCCCGTGATGACCTACTACCGCTCGGGCAAGGTTGTCATCACCTGCGCCGAGCCGATGCCGACGCAGGTGGACGGTGACCCCTCGGGCGAGGCCACGAAGGTCACCGTCCAGATCGCCCCCCGGTCCCTGCTGGTGCGGGTCCGGGAAGACGAAGCCGTCTAGCCTAGCTGGCTTCCTTGCCGGCCTCTTCGGCCTTCTTCGCGTCCTCGGCGGCCTTGGCGGCGCGCGCCTCGCTCTGTTCGCGGATCATGGCCTGCTCCTCTTCGAAGCGCAGGCGGTCCGCGCGGTCTGCGTCGTCACCGTCCCAGTCCTGGTTTTCCGCCGTCGGCTTGGGATTGACGATCATCCCCTGGCCATCGTTGTCATTGCTCGTCGTTGACATGCCCTGCTCCCTCCAGTCGAGGTCTATCCCGGTTTGGTTCCCGCCAGCATACGCCCGTTTACGAGGGGCGAAAGTGCAGGATGGGGCATTTGTCTACGCTTTGGGCGAATGCCGGGAGCGCTATCCGGCGGGCAGGGTTAACCCGTCGGAATCCGGGCCGGTGCCGGACCGGAGGGCCTCCACCCAGGCATGCGCCGCGTGGAACGCCTGGTCCGAGGTGTGCGGCTGGACCTCGGTGCGCTGGCCGTCCGCGCGGCCGTAGGAGCCGAGGAACCGGGTGGCCGGGCTGATCCGGTGCAGTCCGGCGAGGGCGTCGGCCACCCGGGCGTCGAGGAGGTGGCCGTCAGCGTCAATACTGAAGAAGTAGTGCCCCAGATACTGCCCGGTGGGGCGGGACTCGATCCGGCTCAGGTTGACCCCGCGGGTGGCGAACTGGTCCAGGATCTCCATCAGCGCGCCGGGCCGGTCCTCCGGGAGCGGCACCACCACGGTGGTCTTATCCGAACCGGTGGCCGCCGGCAGCTCACCGGGACGTCCCACCAGCACGAACCGGGTGACGGCACCGGGGTTGTCGCCAATGTTCTCCGCCAGGACCTGCAGGCCGGGCTGTTCCGCCGCGACGATCGGCGCGCAGATGGCGGCGTCGTAGGGGGCGCCGTCGAGCAGTCCCATGGCGGCGGCCGCCGTCGAGGACCCCGGGATGTATTCCGCATGGGGAATATGAGCATCCACCCAGAGCCGGCACTGCGCCCAGGCATGGCCGTGGGTGGAGACCCGGCGGACGTCTTCGAGCCGCACCCCCGGCCGGGCGACCAGCACGAAGGTGATCGGTACCAGCGCCTCGCGGAGGATCCGCAGTTCGGGGCCGGTAGCGATGGCATCCAGGGTGGCGGTCACGCCGCCCTCCACCGAGTTCTCGATCGGCACCATGGCCGCGTCCGCCTCGCCGGCACGGACCTTGTCCAGGGCGGTGTTGACGTTCGACGCCGGGATGCGGATGGCCTCCGCGGCGCCGGGAACCTGCAGCAGGGCCGCCTCGGTGAAGGTTCCCTCCGGTCCCAGGAACGTGTACGTGAGCGGTGCGGCAGGCATGGGGTCCCTTGGGGTTAGAGGATGACGGGCTTGAGGCCGTTGTCGGACACCAGCGGCAGGCCGGTCTCCAGCCACTGGTCCATGCCGCCGGCGACGTTCAGGGCCGAGTAGCCCTGGCCCACCAGCCACTGGGCGGCGCGGAAGGATCGGCCGCCGGTTCGGCAGATGACGTAGAGGTCCTCGTCCGGGTCCAGCTCGTCGATGCGGCCGGGCAGCTGGTCGAGCGGGATGTGCAGCGCGCGCTCGGCGTGGCCGGCGGCCCATTCGTAGTCTTCGCGGACGTCCAGTATCTTCGCCGACTCGGGGATGTCGGAAACGGTCACGGTATCGATGTCACTCATGGCAGTCCTCTCCGCAGTACCAGGTGTGCCTCCAGCGTATCGCCAGCCCCGCGCCCTCCCGCGTCCGGCGCGTCAGGTTACGCTTCTGGGACGACGTAGGGAGACCGATGGCAGCGAACCTTGGCTGAGATCCACGAACTGTCCGCCGTGGCGCTGCGGGACGCCCTCCGCGCCGGCGCGCTGTCAGCCCGCGAGGCAGCGGCGCATTTTCTCGCCCGGATCGGGGAGCAGAATCCGCGGCTGGGCGCCTTCATCACCGTCACGGAGGAGCAGGCCGCCAGGGACGCCGACGACGCCGACGCGGCGTTCCACCGGGCCTCCAAGGCCGGCGCCGTGGACTCGCTGCCGCCGCTGCACGGCATGCCGGTCGCGTTCAAGGACCTGACCGACGTCTCAGGGGTCCCCACCAGCCACGGCAGCGCGGCGCTGGAGGCCCGGCCGGCGCTGGAGGACGGTGCACTGGCCGCGGCGTTGAAGGGCGCGGGCGTCGTGTCCCTCGGCAAGACGCAGGTTCCGGAGTTTGGGCTGACCGCGTACAGCGAGAACCGGATCGCCCCGCCCTCCCGTAATCCGTATTCCTTGAGCCGCAGCTCCGGCGGTTCCTCCGGCGGCAGCGCGGCGGCCGTGGCGGCGGGGCTGCTGCCGTTTGCGCCGGGCTCCGACGGCGGCGGCTCCATCCGCATCCCGGCGTCGGCCTGCGGCTTGGTGGGGCTCAAGCCCGGCCGCGGGCTGGTGCCCGCCGGGGAGAGCCCCGGCGACC
>NZ_JBFBKP010000050.1:0-34017 GCF_040702285.1 Arthrobacter sp. NPDC080086 | reverse complement strand
CCCGGGTGCGCCGCCGCCGTCGTTAACCCTAGGATGGAGAGCGGCAGGGTCCGGACGCCGGACTCCTGGATCAACGACGCTGAGGAGTGGATATGGCAACGACACGCACCGCACACACTGTATGGAACGGCGACCTGATGACCGGGGCAGGGAACACCAGCCTGGACAGCTCCGGGCTCGGCACCTTCGATGTCACCTGGAAGGCCCGCGCCGAGTCCGCCGAAGGCAAGACCAGCCCCGAGGAACTGATCGCCGCCGCGCACTCCGCCTGCTTCTCGATGGCCTTCAGCCACGCCCTCGCCCAGGCCGGCCACACCCCGGACGACGTCAACACCAAGGCCGACGTCACGTTCGAGCCGGGCACCGGCATCACCGGCAGCCACCTGACCCTGAACGCCAAGGTCCCGGGCCTGTCCGAGGAGGACTTCCAGCGCATCGCCGAGGAAGCCAAGACCGGCTGCCCCGTCTCCGCCGCGCTGACCGGGATCACCATCACCCTGGACGCCACCCTGGCCGCCTAGCCAGCAGCGCCGACACAAAGGGCCCCCGCCCTCCGGTTTCCCGGGGCGGGGGCCTTTGCCGTGCGTTCCGGCTGCCGGCCGCTCAGGGCTAGTCCCGGCCGGCGTTAGCCCTGCCGGTGCCAGTCCCTGCCGGCATTAGTCCTGCCGGCGGGGCGGCAGGGGTGCCGGGCGGACGTTGCGGTAGCCCTCGCGCAGCGGCGGCCGGTCCGTGGGCAGTTCCTGGATCATTTCCTTGAGCGCACCGATGCCGTATTCGAGCTGCGGGTCGCTGCCGGCGGCGTACGCGTGCGGCGGGAACGTCACCTCGATGTCCGGGTCCACGCCGTAGTTTTCGACGCCCCAGCCGACTCCCCCGGCGAACCAGTTGGCGTAGCGCGGCTGGGTGACGCCGGTGCCGTCCGCCAGCGAGAATCGGTTGTCGATCCCGACGACACCGCCCCAGGTCCGGGTGCCGATGACCGGGCCGATGCCGCGGAGCTTGGAGACCTGGGTGATGATGTCGCCGTCGGACCCGGCGAACTCGTCGGCGAGGATGATCACCGGCCCGCGCGGTGCGTGGTGCGGGTAGGTCCGGGGGCGTTCGCCGCGGGGCATGCTCCAGCCGGTGACCTTGCGGCCGATCAGCTCGGCCACGAGCTGGGAGGTGTGGCCGCCGCGGTTGCGCCGGACGTCCACGATCAGGCCGTCCAGGGCGGTCTCGGTGTCCAGGTCGCGGTGCAGCTGCGCCCAGCCGTTGGCCATCATGTCAGGGATGTGCAGGTAGCCGAAGGTCCCCTGCGAGGCCTCGCGGACCGTGCGCCGGTTGCCGGCGACCCATTCCTGGTAGCGCAGCCGCTCCTCGTCCTTGACGGGGACGACGGCGACTCGGCGCTGCTCTCCGGCGCGTTCGCCGTGGCGGGGGCCGTTGCGCAGCGTCAGTTCGACGGCGCGTCCTGCGGCGCCGGCCAGCTGCATCGAGGGCGAGAGTTCAGGGCTCAGTTCGATGCCGTCGACGGCCAGCAGGACGTCGCCCGGGCGGGCGTCGACGCCGGGCCGGGTCAGCGGCGAGGTGGCCAGCGGGTCGGAGGACTCCCCGGCGAGGATCCGGGTGATCTCCCAGCCCTCGGCGGTGGCGGCGAAGTCGGCGCCGAGCCGGCCCTGTCCGTTGCTGCCGTTCTCGGTGACCAGTGCGGGCCGGACGTAGGCGTGGGAGGTGCCAAGCTCGCCGTTCATCTCCCACAGCAGGTCCACGAGGTCGTCGTGGGAGCCGAGGCGGTCCACGATCGGGCGGTACCGGGCGTGGACGGAGTCCCAGTCCTGGCCGGCCATGTCCTCGGTCCAGAAGAACTCGCGCTGCAGCCGCCAGGACTCGTCGAAGGCCTGGCCCCAGACGCTGACCGGGTCCAGGCGCACCCGGATACGGTTCAGGTCCACCTTGACCAGCTGGCCGGACTCCTCGTCGGCCTTGGTACGGGCCGAGCTGACGCGGACCTGCTTGTCCTGGATCAGGACCACCTTCTCGCCGTCGCCGGTGAGCCGGTAGCTGTCGAGGGCCTCGACGATGGTGGTGCAGCGGCGCTTGGCCAGGTCGAAGCGGACCAGGCTGGGGGCCGCGTTCTTGTCCTCGAGGCTGGCGCGGCCGTCGCCGGTCACGCCGGCCAGTTCGTGGTCCAGCCAGAGCAGGGCTCCGGCGGCGGCGCTGAGGTGGGAGTAGTTGCCCTGCGGCACAGGGACGCTGATGACGCGGTGCGCCAGGCCCTCCGGGTCGACGGTGACCGCGGGGACGGTGTCCGCACTGTCAGCGTCGGAGTCCTTGGCATCCGGGCGGCCTGTCGTGCCCGAGGCGTCCGTGGCGCCGCCGGCGGCCACGGCCTCGGCCAGGGCGACGCTGGGGCCGAACGGGGACGGCGTCTCCGCGGCGAGGGCCACCAGGTACGGCTTGATCGGGCTGGGGAAGGACAGGTCGAAGGAGTGCCCGTCGTAGACCGGGTCGAAGCTGCGGTTGGAGAGGAAGGCCAGGAACTTGCCGTCCGGGGTGAAGACCGGGGAGTCGTCCCGGAAGCGGCCGTCGGTGACGTCGATGATCGCCCGGGCGTCCTTTTCTCCGCCGCCGTTGCCGCCGCTATCTTTGCCGGCGCCGTCTTTTCCGGCGGAGCCCGGCACCGGTGCGAGGCGCAGCCGGGTGCGGGCGCCGAAGGAGGTCACCGGTTCGGCCCAGCCCAGCCACGCCGAGTCCGGCGACCACGTGAAGCCCTCGATGGTGCCTTCGCCGATGGTGGTCAGCAGGGTCAGCTCGCCGGTGCGGGTATCCGCGAGATAGATGTCGCCGAAGGAGGTTCCGACGGCCAGCCAGTTGCCGTCCGGGCTTGCTTCCAGGGCGCTGGGTCGGCTGGGGCGGGGGAAATCGATGCGGGCGGTGCCGGCAGACGAACCCGTCCGGGCCTCGGCGGCGATTTCGGCACCGGCGGTGCCGCCGGCCGCGTCCGCGGTGGCGGCGGTCGCGTCGTCGGCCTGCGGGGCTGCCGCCCGGACCTGATGTGCAGCGTCGCGGCCCGCGGCGTCGGATCCGGCACGGGTGAGCGCGGCGGCCGAGACGGGGCGGGGCAGCGCCGGGCCGGCGTCGTCGTCGGAGTGGTTCGGGGTGGCGGGGGCGGCGGCCGGTGCCGTGGGCGCTGCCGCCCCTCTATGGCCGACCGCGCTGCTTCCCGCGCTGCTTCCTGACAGCGGCGCGGCGATCGGGCGCAGGTAAAGCGCCTCGACCCCGTCGTGGTCCGCGATGTAGGCGATCTTTCCCTCGCCGAAGGGGCGGGGCAGCCGTGCCCGGACCCCTGGAGTGGCCTCGAGGATGCGGGAGGGGCCGTCCTTGTGCCGCAGCCAGTGCAGGGTGCCGTGGGACTCGACGGCGCTGGAGTCGCCGGTGCGGTCCGGGATGACCTCGCCGAGGTGGCGGGAAACCTTCAGCGGCGTGGAGCGGCGGCCCTGCGCGGCGGAGCCGAGGCTGATATTCAGCTTGACGGCGTCCACGTCGAGGCTGCTCAGGAGCCAAAGCTCACCGGCGGACTCGAAGATGACCCGCTCGCCGTCGGTGGTGGCATGCCGGACGTAGAAGTCCTCGTGATCGGTGTGGCGGCGCAAGTCCGATCCATCCGGAAGCACCGAATAGAGGTTGCCGTAGCCCTCATGGTCGGAGAGGAACGCGATGCGGCCGCCGACCCAGAGCGGGTCGGTGAGGTTACCGTCGAGGTCCGGGACCAGGCGTTCGAATTCGCCGTTGCCGTCGGCGTCGATCCAGAGCTTGCCGGCGGTGCCGCCGCGGTAGCGCTTCCACCAGGCCGGTTCGCGGGAGAGCACGCTGGCGAGAACGAGGGGACGCTCGTCGCCGACGACCGTGCCGTACGCCAGGGACTCGACCGGGCCGTACGGGAGTTCCTCGGCGGTACCGCCCTCCAGGGGCAGGCTGTAGGCGTGGGTAAGGCGGCTGTCGCCCTGGCGGAAGGCGCTGGTGACGACGACGTTGCCCTCGGGCGTGAAGCCCTTGACCCGGGTGGAGCTGTGGCCGAAGTAGCTCAGCTGGCGGTAGCCGCCGCCGTCGACGTCGGCCGTCACCACCTCGGGCGCCGTTCCCTGCACCACGGTCCACACCAGGCGCCGGCCGTCCGGGCTGAACCGCGGGTTGCGGGCCGGCAACTGCAGCGAGGAAACACGCCAGGCGCGGCCGCCCTCGAGCGGGGCCACCCAGACGTCGTCCTCGGCCACGAAGGTGACCAGATCGCCGTGCAGGTGCGGGAAACGGAGGTAACTCGAAGAGGTCATCGTTCGATCATAGTCAACGGCGCGCCGCACCCCGGGGAGGTTTCCCTGCCGCGCCGGGCATGGTGAGATGAACCATGAGAATCCTCGTCGCCGGAGCCTCCGGGCTGATCGGAACTGCCCTCACCACCCGGCTGCGCACCAGCGGCCACGACGTCGTCAGCCTCGTCCGGCGGCCGGCCGCGACTGCCGCGGAAATCGAGTGGGACCCCTCCAGCGGCCGGCTGGAGGACTCCGCACTCCGCGGCGTGGACGCCGTCATCAATCTCTCCGGAGCCGGCATCGGCGACCGTCCGTGGACCAGCCGCCGGGTCGCCGAGCTGAAGTCCTCCCGGCTGGAGCCCACCACCACGCTGGTGGCCGCGATGCGGCGCTCCGCCACACCGCCGCCGGTCTTCCTCAGCCAGTCAGCCTCCGGTTTCTACGGCGACGCCGGATCCGCCGTCCTGCGCGAGGACTCCCCCGCCGGCCACGGCGTCCTCGCCGACATCTGCACCGAGTGGGAGGCCGCCGCCCACCAGGCGCCGGCCGGGGTGCGGGTGGTCACGCCGCGCACCGGCGTGGTGCTCAGCCGCAAGGGCGGCGCCCTGGGCAAGCTCCTCCCGTTGCTGCGCGCCGGCCTGGGCGGCCCGCTGGGCAACGGCCGGCAGTACTGGCCCTGGGTCACGCTGCCCGACGTCGCCGGGGCCTTCGAGTTCCTGCTGACCGCCCCGCTGGAGGGCCCGGTCAACCTCTGCGCCCCCGAGGCCTCCGACGTATGGGGGCTGATCCGGTCGCTGGCCGATGCCCTGCACCGTCCCGCCCTGCTGCCGGCACCGGCGCCGGTGTTGCGGCTGGCGCTCGGCCGGCTGGCGAACGAACTGTTGCTGGCGAGCCAGCGCATGGAGCCGGCCGCGCTGGCAGCCGCCGGATTCGAATGGCAGCATCCCACCGTGCGCGAGGCGGCCGCCTGGGTGGCAGCCGGACAGTAGCTCGGCCGCGGGATAGCGCCGCGGTTCTCTCCGGACATCGACTCCGCGCGGGCGTGCTTAGACGGCCGGCAGGATTTCGCGGATCCGCCACCTCCCGTCGACGGCGGTCATCACCAGAATCAGCCGCTGGTCTCCGGCTGCTGCCGCCTCCGCCACGAGCGCACCGTCCCGGTCCAGCTCCCGATAGGCCGGAGTCGCGACCGTGACCGCCAGCTGGACCCGGGCGCCGTCGTCCGGGAGGGCACCTGCCCCGCCCGTCCACGTGCTGCCAAGGGGCCGGGACCGCACCTCCAGCAGCCGCTGCTCGAACCCCTCGAGAACGTGACCGTCCGCGGCGAGCCGGGCGGCAACCCCGGCGTCGGCCGCCGCGGCGGGTGACCCTGGCTCCGTGACCCGCGCCAGCAGGGCATGGTTTCTGGTCCGCAGTGCCAGGCCGCGCAGCCGGGCCAGGCCCTGCACCGCCTCCTCGGGCCGGGCCGCGGAGAGCAGAGGCGCCACATCGGCTGGGATTCCATCCCGGTTCCCGTCCGGTGCTGCATCTCCGGTGGCAGCCGCGGGAGCCGTCGCCTGTACCGCCTGCCGCAGAGTTGTCTCCGGGTCGCCCAGCGCCGGCAGGAACACGAGTACCGCCGCGGCTGCCACCGCCACGAGTGCCATGAGGATGGCCCGGCGAAGTGAGGCCCGCCGGGCCACGGCCCGGTGCCGGGTCCGCCCCATCTGCCGCCGTGACTTACCCGCGGGGACAGCGGGGCTCCGCCGCAACCGCACCTCCGCCCGCCGCGTCAGCTCCCCGGGGACACCGGTACCGACCCGCGGCGGGTCAATACGGGTTCCTGTCCCGAGCCGCGCAGGTTCATCACGGCCTCCTGGTCTGTGCTGTGCCCCATCCCCACGACCACGTCGTCCGAGCCGGACCCGCGCGGCGGCGGTCCCGCGCAGCAGCGCCAGGACCACGGCGGAACGCCGGGCCGCCCGCCGTTCCCGGAACGTGGCCGGGCCGGAACGACGCGTCAGGAGCTCCGGGAGAACCGTGGGGTGAGCCGAGACGGTCAGGTCCACCGGGGCCGCCGTCGCCGAGCGGTACACGGCCGCCGCGAAGTCGGACGCGGAGGGGCGAAGCCGGCGGTCGAGCCGCAGACCCGACTCCAAGGCAGCGGTCAGGGCGGCCGGAACGCCCGGCACCAGCAACGGCAGCGGGGCACGCTGCGGCTCCGGCGGTGGCGGGGTACCGGTGAGGCAATACCAGCCGAGCGCCGCGACGGAGTAGACATCGGCCTCCGGCTGCAGCCCGGCACGGAAAGGATCCACAGGGGTGGGGTCTTGGAAGCCGCCGGTCCCGGCCGGGTGCGCATCGGCGGCGTCGGCGATCATCCGCCCGACGCCCAGGTCCGAGAGCAGCGGCTTCCCGTGCGCCGTGAAGAGCACGTTCCCGGGTGAGACGTCCCCGTGGGTAAAGCCCCTGCCGTGCAGGTAGCTCAACGCCTGCGCCACCGGGGTCAGGATGGTGACGGTCTCCCCCGGCCCCAGGCTGCCCCGCGCCGCGATCAGCTCTGCGAGCGAGCCGCCCGGCGCGTAGTCGAGCACCAGCGCCAGCCCGGTCCCGCCGTCGTCGCCCGCCCGGAAGCGCACCACGTCCCGCACCCCCACCAGGTGGGCGTGCTCCACCACCGAGAGGATGCGCACCTCCCGGCGGACGGCTTCCTCCGTCTCGGGACCAGGCTCCGTCACACCGCCGGCCCCGGACGGGCCACGGTCGAAACACTTGAGCGCTACGCTCGCGCAGGAGGCCTGCTCCGTGGCGAGCCAGACGACGGCGGAGCTGCCGCGGCCCAGCATTCGGCCCACCCGGTAACCCTCGACGTCGGGGCGCCCGGGCTCCCCGTGAATAGTGCGCGCAGATTCGTCCATAGCCCATGAATACGCGCTTTTCCGCGACGCCGCAGAAGTTATCCACAGGCGTGAGAGTTTGACCACAGAATCGGTTGGGGCACGGGGCGAGGTCTAAGCTGGATTCCATGACTCTTGAGTTCCAACAGCTGGGTCTTGCCCCGGACTTCATCGACTACACCCGCGGCTGGGAGATCCAGCGCGAACTCCACGCGAAGGTCCTCGCCGGCACGGCGCCCAGCACCGTCCTGCTGCTTGAACACGCTGCCGTGTACACCGCAGGCAAGCGCACCGAAGACCACGAACGTCCCTTCGACGGCACCCCGGTGGTGCCCGTGGACCGCGGCGGCAAGCTCACCTGGCACGGCCCGGGCCAGCTGGTGGGCTACCCGATCATCAAGCTGAAGAACCCCGCCGGCATCCGCGATTACGTCGAGCGCCTGGAGTCCGTGATGATCGCCGTTCTGGCCGACTACGGCATCGATGCCGTCCGAATCGAGGGACGCGCGGGCGTCTGGATCGACGCGGACGAGAAGGGACCCGCCCGCAAGATCGCGGCGATCGGCATCCGCGTCCACGAGGGCGTCACCATGCACGGCTTTGCGATCAACTGCAACAACGACCTGGCCCCGTACGGCCAGATCATCGCCTGCGGCATCACCGACGCCGGCGTCACGACGATCGCGCAGGAAACCGGCCGGGACGTCGCCCCGGCAGACCTCGTGTCGCGGATCATCGAAGAACTGCGCAAGAATGAAGAAGCCCTCGTCGCTACCCATGAAGGAGCCCTGCTGTGACCCTGGCACCAGAAGGACGCAAGCTGCTGCGTATTGAGCAGCGCAACGCGGCCACCCCGGTGGAACGCAAGCCGGAATGGATCAAGGCCAAGGTCCAGATGGGCCCGGAGTTCGTCCAGCTCAAGAACCTCGTGAAGAAGGAAGGCCTCCACACCGTCTGTGAAGAGGCCGGCTGCCCCAACATCTTCGAGTGCTGGGAAGACAAGGAAGCCACCTTCCTCATCGGCGGCTCCGAGTGCACCCGGCGCTGTGACTTCTGCCAGATCGACACCGGCAAGCCCTCCCCCGTGGACATGTTCGAACCCACCAAGGTGGCCCGCTCGGTCCAGTCCATGCAGCTGCGCTACGCCACCGTCACGGGCGTGGCCCGCGACGACCTCGCCGACGAGGGTGTCTGGCTCTACGCCGAAACGGTCCGCAAGATCCACGAGCTGAACCCCGGCACCGGCGTCGAGCTCCTGATCCCGGACTTCTCCGGCAAGCCCGAACACATCGCGGCGATCTGCGACTCCAAGCCCGAGGTCTTCGCCCACAACGTCGAGACCGTGCCCCGGATCTTCAAGCGGATCCGCCCGGCCTTCCGCTACGAGCGCTCCCTCGACGTCATCACCCAGGGCCGCAACCTGGGCATGGTCACCAAGTCCAATTTGATTCTGGGCATGGGCGAAACCCGCGAGGAAATCTCCGAGGCGCTCCGCGACCTGCACGACGCCGGCTGCGACCTGATCACCATTACCCAGTACCTGCGCCCGTCCGAGCGCCACCTGCCGGTGGACCGCTGGGTCAAGCCGCAGGAGTTCGTGGAACTGCAGCAGGAAGCGGACGAGATCGGCTTCCTCGGCGTCATGTCCGGCCCGCTGGTCCGCTCCTCCTACCGCGCCGGCCGCCTCTGGGCCACCGCGATGCGCAAGAAGGGTTGGGAAATCCCGGCCGAACTCGCGCACATCGAGAGCTCCGGAAGCACCCGCCAGGAAGCCAGCTCGCTGCTCGCGGCACACTCCTGAACCACCCGCACCGCACTGCCAGCCAGGGCCGGCGCCGGAGAGATCCGGCGTCCGGCCCTGAGCCGTGCATCACGTAGAATTAAGGCATTATGGCGAATTCCTCCGACTCCAGCACGTCCACCTCTTCAGCCGAAGCGCCGAAGCGTGGCCTTTTTTCCCGTAAGACCAAGGAAGCCAAGGTCAAGAAGCCGAGCCGGCTGAAGCAGATCAAGGACGTCTTCCAGATGACCCGGCGCCACGACCCGATGGTGACGTGGCTGATCCTGCTGGCGTTCCTCGGCACCGTCGCGGTTGCCCTGCTGGTCGGTTTCCTGCTGGAGAACTGGATCACGGGCCTGATCATCGGCATCGTGCTCGGTGTCCTCGCCGCCACCCTGGTGTTGTCCCGCCGCGCCGAGCGCGCCGCCTTCGCCCAGATCGAGAACCAGCCCGGCGCCTCCGGCGCGGCGCTGGGAACGCTCCGCCGCGGCTGGATCACCGAAGACCAGCCCGTGGCCGTCAACCCCCGCACCCAGGACGCCGTCTTCCGCGCCATCGGCCGGCCCGGCGTCGTGCTGGTCAGCGAGGGCCCCAGCCACCGCGTCAAGCCGCTGATCGACGGCGAACGCAAGCGCCTGGCCCGCATCCTGCCGAACGTGACCATCCACGTGATCGAAAGCGGCCGCGGCGAGGGCCAGACCCCCATCAGCCAGGTCGCCCGCAAGATGGGCAAGATGAAGAACGAGCTCACCAAAACCGAGGTCAGCACCGTCTCCAAGCGCATCTCCTCGCTCGGCAACCGCCTGCCGATCCCCAAGGGCATCGACCCATACAAGGCGCGCCCGGACCGCAAGGCAGCACGCGGCCGCTAAGCACCGCAGCCCACCGGACGCCCCGGTCCAGGCCATTGGCCAGGAACCGGGGCGTCCTGCGTTTAAGTGCTGGTCCGCGGCCGGTGGGGGCTGGCGCTGATGGCGGTTCGGGGGTTCGGCCCGCCGGTAGGGTGCGGGATCGCGGGTTGGAAACGACGAGCCCGGGCGGAACGGACGAGTGGGAGGCATGCGGCACGACAGCGAGGACGACGAAGGCGGTCCGGCCCGGGTGCCCCCGCGCCGGCTTGCGTCAGCGGCGGATCAGGATGGTGTTGACGGCCTTGTCGTGCAGGCCGCGGTGGTCCGGGTCGAAGATGACGGCGGGGATCACCAGGCAGAGCAGGAGCGCGCGGACCGCACCGGCAAGCGGTCCGGCCGGGCCTCCCCCGAGCCGGACGACGTGGATGTTCACGACCCGGTGGCCGATGCTGTAACCCAGGGTTCCCACCAGCAGGGCCTGCTCCACCGCGAATACGGCGAGGGTGGCCCAGGAGTTGCCGGCGAAGGCGAAGTTGCTGATCAGCAGGGCGATGCCCCAATCGATGCAGATCGCGATGATCCGGCGGCCGGCCCTGGCCATCGAGCCGGGGCCGGATTCGGGCAGGCCCAGACGCTCCCCCGGGTACTTGGAGATGCCGGAGGTGTCCGGTCCGCTGAGCCACGAGCCAAGGTCTTTACGATCTACCACCTGCCAAGTTTACCGGGCGTCGGCAGGCCTCCGGAGCATTCACAGTGTGGACTCAAACGGCTCAAATCGCGGACATGGATAGGCCACAGTGTGGACACCGGCTAGCTTTAGAGGGTCAGCGCGGTTTGTAACCTGCGCGAAACAAAGCTGACACCGCGGGGAAACTCCCAATCCCTAGGGTGGTAACAGTTGTTAGCGGGATCCTGAGCGGGGACGGCAGTGCGCTGTCCCCGGCGTCGGACTGCGCTGGCCCGTACGGCCCCTGGGCCCGACCTTTCATATGCGTAAGGAGCATAGATGTTCAAGACTGCGGACGAAGTCCTCAAGTTCATCAAGGACGAAGACATCAAATTCGTCGATATCCGCTTCACCGACCTCCCCGGCGTGCAGCAGCACTTCAACGTCCCGGCCAAGAGCGTCGACGCGGACTTCTTCGTCAACGGCCAGCTCTTCGACGGTTCGTCGATCCGCGGCTTCCAGGGCATCGCCGAGTCGGACATGCAGCTCATCCCGGACGTCACGACGGCGTTCGTGGACACCTTCCGCATCGAGAAGACCCTCGCGCTGAACTTCTCCATCGTCAACCCCCGCACCGGTGACCCGTACCACCGTGACCCGCGCGGCGTGGCCGAGAAGGCCGAGGCCTACCTGGCCTCCACCGGCATCGCCGACACCGCGTTCTTCGCCCCCGAGGCCGAGTTCTTCGTCTTCGACAACGTCCAGTACCAGTCCTCCCCGCAGGGCAGCTTCTACAAGATCGACTCCGAGGAAGCCCACTGGAACACCGGCCGCGAGGAAGAGGGCGGCAACCTGGGCTACAAGACCCCCGTCAAGGGCGGTTACTTCCCGGTCTCCCCCACCGACAAGCAGGCCGATCTGCGCGACGCCATGTGTGTTGCGCTGGACGAGGCCGGCCTTGAGGTCGAGCGCAGCCACCACGAGGTTGGCTCCGCCGGCCAGGCCGAGATCAACTACAAGTTCACCACCCTGACCCACGCGGCCGATGACCTGCAGAAGTTCAAGTACGTCATCAAGAACACCGCGGACGCCTGGGGCAAGTCAGTCACCTTCATGCCGAAGCCGGTCTTCGGTGACAACGGTTCGGGCATGCACTGCCACCAGTCGCTGTGGAACGGCGGCGAGCCGCTGTTCTACGACGAGAAGGGCTACGCCGGCCTGTCCGACACCGCCCGCTGGTACATCGGCGGCCTGCTCAAGCACGCCTCCGCCGTCCTGGCCTTCACCAACCCGACGGTGAACTCCTACCGCCGCCTGGTCAAGGGCTTTGAGGCCCCGGTCAACATGGTCTACTCGCAGGGCAACCGCTCGGCCGGTATCCGTATCCCGATCACGGGTTCCAACCCGAAGGCCAAGCGCATCGAGTTCCGCGCGCCGGACCCCTCCTCCAACCCGTACCTGGCGTTTGCCGCACAGCTGATGGCCGGCATCGACGGCATCCGCAACCGGATCGAACCGCCGGCTCCGATCGACAAGGACCTCTACGAGCTCCCCGCCGAGGAGGCCAAGGACATCCCCAAGGCACCGGGCACCCTCGAGGAGGCCCTGGAGGCACTGGCCGAAGACAACGAGTTCCTGCAGGCCGGCGGCGTGTTCACCCAGGACCTGATCGACACTTGGATCGAGTACAAGTACGAGAACGAGATCCGTCCGCTCTCGCTGCGCCCGAACCCGTACGAATTCGAGCTCTACTACGGCGTCTAGTCCCTGACATAAGACGCAGGTAGGAACAGGAACGGCCCCCGCCTTGTGGCGGGGGCCGTTCCTTTTTAAGGCTTCCTCGTTAAGGCGTCCTCGTGAATGCGCAGTTATTCGCCGGTGGCGCCGTCGAGTTGTTCGCGCAGCAGATCCGCGTGGCCGTTGTGGCGGGCGTACTCCTCGATCATGTGGACCAGCACCCAGCGGAGTGATACGTTGCCCCGGCGGTGGTGCTTGCCGGTGACGTCCAGGTCCGGCGCGGCGGCGACGAAGGCGTCCGCGAAGTCCACGGCAGCGCGCCAGGCCGCCCAGGCCTCGCCAACGGCCTCGGCGGTGGGTTCCACGCCGTTGAAGTCGTAGTCCGGGTCCTCGTCCGACTCGAACGGGGCCGGGACACTCCCGCCGGCCAGCATCCCCCGGAACCAATGATGCTCGACATTGGCCAGGTGCCGCACCAGACCCAGAAGCGAGAGGGTGGAGGGCGGCACCGCGGCCCGGGCCAGGTCGGCCGGGGCCAGGCCGGCACACTTGAGCTCCAGTGTCTTGCGGTGCCAGGTGAGGAAGCCGGTGAGGGTGGTGCGCTCATCGGCGGTGGGGCCCGGTTCGGGACGGGGATCGGTGACGGGGTTGGCAGTCATGGCCGCCAGTCTAAGGCGAAGCCGTCAGAATGCGCGGTACATGATCCGCTGCGGCCCGGCGTTCCCCCCGAGGTACTGCCCCCAGTCCTCGAAACCGGCCCTGCGGTAGGCCGCCTGCCCGGCAGGATTCGCCTCGTTGACCGAGAGGACGACGCCGCGCTGGGTCCCGCCGAGCGCGGCGGTGAGCCGGGCGGCCTCCCGGACCGCCCCCAGGGCCGCGGCGGTGCCGTAGCCGCGGCCCTGGGCGCGCCGGTCGATGGCGAAACCGCGCAGCAGCCAGGCCGAATCGTCGTCGGCCCAGCCGGCGGAGCGGGCGGCGCCGGACTGCAGGGTCGCGGCGCCCACCGCCGCGCCGCCGACGTCCAGCACGTACGGGTGCCGCGACTCCTCGGCCAGGCCCACCACGGCCATCCGCAGCGGCTCGCCGACGAACCGGTCCTGGCCGGCGCCGAGTTCGACGCCGGCCAGCTCACCGAGCTTGACGGCGCGGGCGTCGTCGTCGAGGTCCTTCAAAGGAATCAGCCACACGTGCGGGGCAGCCGGGGGTCGTGCCACGGTCCTAGAGCACCTTGGAGAGGAAGTCCCGGGTGCGCTGCTGCTGCGGGCTGCCGAAGAGGGTCTCGGGCTCACCCTGCTCGCAGATGACGCCGTCGGCCATGAACAGCACCCGGTCCGCCACCTCGCGGGCGAAGCCCATCTCGTGGGTGACCAGCACCATGGTCATGCCCTCCGCGGCGAGGTCCTTGATGACCTGCAGCACCTCGCCGACCATTTCCGGGTCCAGCGCGGAGGTGGCCTCGTCGAAGAGCATGATGTCCGGATTCATCGCCAGGGCTCGGGCGATCGCCACACGCTGCTTCTGGCCGCCGGACAGCGACGCCGGACGGGCGTCGGCCTTCTCGGCGAGCCCGACCCGCTCCAGCAGCTTCAAGCCGTTGGCGCGGGCCTCGTCCTTGGTCTGCTTCTTCGATTCAACGGGTGCCAGCATGATGTTCTCGATCACGGACATGTGCGGGAACAGGTTGAAGTGCTGGAAGACCATGCCGATGTGCCGGCGGACCTCGTTGATGTCCACCTTCGGGTCGGTGACGTCGAAGCCGTCCACGGTGACGTGGCCGGCGGTGATGTCCTCGAGCTTGTTCAGGCAGCGCAGGAACGTGGACTTGCCGGAGCCGGAGGGGCCGATCACGCAGACCACCTCGCCCTCGGCCACCTCGGCGTTAATGCCCTTGAGGACCTCATTGCTGCCGAAGGACTTCTTCAGTTCCCGGACCGAGATCTTGCTGGCGGGGGTAGCTGCCGTGGTCATTTGTTGAACCTCTTATCCGCGAAGTTGGCCAGCCTGGTCAGGAGCATGATGACGACGAAGTAGAGCACCGCCACGATCAGCAGGGTTTCGGTGATCCGGAAGTTGCCGGCGTAGATCTGCTGGCCCTGGTAGAGCAGTTCGGCGAAGCCGATAGCCAGCAGCAGGGAGCTGTCCTTGAGCATGATGATCAGCTGGTTGATCAGCGACGGAGTCATGATCTTGAACGCCTGAGGGACCACCACCTTCTGCATGGACTTTGCGTAGCCCAGGCCCAGGCTGCGGCTGGCTTCCAGCTGGCCGGGGTCCACGGACTGGATGGAGCCGCGGACGATCTCGGTGATGTACGCCGCGGAGTTCAGGCTCAGGGTCAGGACGGCGGCGACCCAGATGTCGATGGGCTGTCCGGTGAGCTGCGGGATGCCGAAGTAGAAGAAGAACGCCCAGACCAGCAGCGGCGTGCCGCGGAAGATGTTGACGAACGTGGTGGCGATGCCGCGCAGGATGACCGAGGTGGAGATCTTGAAGAAGCCCATGAACAGGCCGATCAGCATGGCCAGGACGAAGGAGATCGCCGTGACCAGGACGGTGTTGCCGAGGCCCTTCATCAGCGCCGGGAAGCTGTTCGCGAGCAGGTCCCAGAAGCTGGAGGAGGTGGCCTGGGTGGGGTCTTTGAGGTACTTGTCGAGGATCTTCTGGTACTCGCCGCTGGACTTCAGGTCGGCGAGGCCGGTGTTGAAGGCCTTGAGCAGTTCCGGGTTGCGGCCCTTGTTGACGGCGAAGCCGTAGGAGCCGCCCTTTTCCTTCTCGGTGACGGACTTCAGCCCGTTGTTCTGGCTGATGCCGTAGGCCAGCACCGGGTAGTCGTCGAAGACGGCGACGGCGTTGCCGGACTTGACGAGTTCGTACATGGTGGCGGACTGGTCCAGGGACTTGACCGTGAAGCCGTACTTGCCGGCGATCGACTTGGCGAAGGTCTCGCCCTCGCTGCCGGTCTTGGCGGTGACGGTCTTGCCCCTGAGGTCCTCGTAGCCCTTGATATCGGTGTTGTTCTTGGCCACCGCCATCTGGACGCCGGATTCGAAGTAGGGGTCCGAGAAGTCGTAGATCTGCTTGCGCGGCTCCGTGATGGACATGCCGGCGATCACGCCGTCCACCTGGTTGGAGGAGAGCGCCTGCAGCGCGGCGTTGAAGCCGAGGGACTTGATCTCGACCGAGAAGCCCTGGTTCTTGGCGATCGTCCGGATGATGTCCATGTCGATGCCGGTGAGGTCGCCGCCGGCGTCGCGGAACTCGAACGGGGCGAACGTGGTGTCCGTCCCGATGACGTAGGTCTTCCCGGCAACGCTCGACGGCGCGGTTCCCGGCTGTGCGGCGACAGTAGCCGCGGGGGCGGCCGCGGAGGCGCCCTGGGCGTGCGCCGCGGCCGCGCCGGGGGCCCCGAGGATCAGTGCGGCGAACGCGAGCAACGCCCCGAGGAGGGTGGCCGTCCGCGGCCGGGAGGACCCGGCCTGCTGGAGTCTGGGCAAGGTAGAACAACCCCTAGGTAAGTGCGGGTGACGGCCCGTGGGACCGGCAAAGTACCCCTCGAGGCTACCCGCATTTGGCCTCCGGCGGCACGGGAGGGCGCCGCACAGGGGTCACGGGCGGCTACTGGCCGTAAAAAACGCGCTCGAAGACGGCACGGGCGCGGCGGCTCAGCCGGAGGTAGTCCTCCTCAAGTGCGGCCGCGTTGCCTTGGCCGTAGCCGCACCAGCGCGCCACGGCCTCAAGGTCGCGGCGGGAGGAGGGCAGGAGGTCCGAGGCGCGGCCGGTCCAGATGACGTTGGCGGAGCGGATCCTGCATGCCAGCCGCCAGGCACGCAGCAGCAGCACTACTTCCCCGGCCTCCAGCAATTCGAGTTCCGCGGCCGCCTCGAGGGCCTGCACGGTGGAGGTGGTCCGCAGTTCCGGGTGCCTCCCTGCGTGCCGCAGCTGCAGCAGCTGGGCGAGCCACTCGACGTCGCTGAGGCCGCCGCGGCCCAGCTTCAGGTGCCGGGCGGGATCCGCGCCTCGGGGCAGCCGTTCGGACTCCACCCGGGCCTTGATCCGGCGGACCTCCCGGACGTCCTGCTCGGCAAGGGACTCGGGGTAGCGGATCGGGTCGATCAGGGCGATGAAGTCCGCGGCGAGGTCGTCGTCGCCGGCCATCGGGCGGGCCCGGAGCAGGGCCTGCGCCTCCCAGACCAGGGACCAGCGCCGGTAATACTCCGCGTAGGACTCCAGCGACCGGACCATGGGCCCGTTCTTGCCCTCGGGGCGCAGGTCGGCGTCGACCATGAGGACCCGCTCGGCCAGCACGGCGGGCTTCAGCGGCTGGGTCAGCAGGCTGGAGAGCTTGCCCACGATCCGGGCCGCCTGCTGCTGCGCCTCCTCCTCGGAGATGCCGGGCAGGCCGCGGTGGACGTACATGACGTCCGCGTCCGAGCCGTAGCCGATCTCGCGGCCGCCCTGCCGGCCCATGGCCACCACCAGCACCCGGGTCTTCAGTGGTTCGCCCGCCGCGACGACGGTCTCGGCCACGCGCAGGGCGCCGAGGACCGCGGCGCGGTCCGTGTCCGCCAGGGCGGCGCCCACCTGGTCCTGGTCCAGGAGCCCGGCGCTGTCCGCGATGGCGATTCGGAGGATCTCCCGGCGGCGGATCAGCCGGATCAGCCGCATGGCGCTCTCCGGGTCCGAGTGGCGGGACATCTTCGAGGTGATTTCCAGCCACTGCGCCTCGTAGCTGAGCGGCACCAGGTCCTTGTCCGAGCCGAGCCAGGCCACCGATTCGGGCGAGACCTCCAACAGGTCCGCGATCAGCCGGGAGTTGGATAGCACGTGGCAGAGACGCTCGGCGGCCGCCGTCGAATCCCGCAGCAGCCCGAGGTACCAGTGCGTGGTGCCCAGGGCCTCGCTGACGCGGCGGAAGGCCAGCAGGCCGCCGTCGGGGTCCACGCCTTCGGCGAGCCAGCCCAAGAGGATCGGCAGCAGCTGGCGCTGCAGCGCGGCGCGGCGGCTCACCCCCGCGGTCAGCGCCTCGATGTGCCGCATGGCGCCTGGCGGGTCCAGATAGCCCAGCGCCGCGAGCCGACCCTGCGCGGCCTCCGGGGTCAGCCGGGCCTCCTCGGTGCTGAGGGCGGCGGCCGTGTTCAGCAGCGGCCGGTAGAAGATCCGGTCGTGCAGTTCCCGGACCGAGCGTTTGGTCTTGCGCCAATCGTCCAGGAGCGCGTCCGGGTGCGGACGGTCGTCGGAGAGGGAGCCCAGCACCGCCTTGGCCAGGGACCGCAGCGAGGCCTCCTTGACCGGCATGAGGTGGGTGCGGCGCAGCTGGAAGAGCTGGATCCGGTGCTCCAGCAGCCGCAGGTAGCGGTAGTCGCGGTCGAATTCCGCGGCGTCGGTGCGGCCGATGTAGCCACCGGCCGACAGCGCGGCGATCGCGGCGGTGGTGTCCCGGCAGCGCAGCGACTCGTCGGACTTCCCGTGCACCAGCTGCAGCAGCTGGACGGTGAATTCCACGTCGCGCAGGCCGCCGCGGCCCAGCTTCAACTGCCGCTGCTCCTCGTCGGACGGGATGTGCTCGGTGACGCGCCGGCGCATGGACCGGACGGATTCGACGAAGCCCTCGCGGCCGGCGGAGGACCAGATCAGCGGTGCGACGGCGGCCTCGTAGCGGGCGCCGAGGTCTGCGTCGCCGGCGATGGCCCGGGCCTTCAGCAGCGCCTGGAACTCCCAGCTCTCGGCCCAGCGGGCGTAGTAGCTCTCGTGCGAGGGCAGGGTGCGCACCAGCGGCCCGGACTTCCCCTCGGGCCGCAGGTTCGCGTCGACCTCCCAGAGGCCGGGTTCCTTGCCGGTGGACATGATGGCGCGGGAGAGGCCGGAGGCCAGGGCGGTGCCGATTGTCGCGGCGCGGGCGTCCTCCAGCGGGCCGCCGTCGATCACGTAAATAACGTCCACGTCGGAGATGTAGTTCAGTTCGCGGGCGCCGCACTTGCCCATGCCGATCACGGCGAGCCCGACGGCGGCGACGTCCTCCGCCCCGAACTGCTCCGCCGCCTCGGCCCGGGAGACGGCGAGGGCCGCCTCGATGGCGGCGGCGGCGAGGTCCGCCAGTTCGGCGCCGACGGCCGGCAGGTAGTCCAGCGGGTCCGCCGCGCAGAGGTCCTTGATGGCCAGGTCCACGACGCCGCGGCGGTACGCGGTCCGGAGCGCGGCGTAGCCGTCCTGGCCGGTCAGCCCGGCGACGGGGCGCGCGGCCTTCGGGTCGGCGCGGACGGACTGCAGGAGCCGGGTGCGCAGCGCGGCCGGATCCGCGGGGACCGGTTCGGGGCTGACGGGCGCGTCGAAGGCAGCCAGGTGCCCCGGGTGGCGGAGCAGGAACTCCCCCAGCGCCTCGGACGCGCCGAGCACCCGGTAGAGCGGCTCGCTGCGCTCCGGGTCCGCGGCGAGCTGGCGCAGGTCCGGGTTCTTCTCGATCAGCCGGACCAGGGACAGCAGTGCGGTGTCCGGGTTGGCGGCGAGCCGGAGCCCGGCGAACAGCGCCTCGCGGTCCAGCCCCTCGAGTTCGGGGGCGGCCAGGAAGCGTTCGCCGCGGTCGAGGTCGTCGAACCCCGCGGCGATCAGGCGCCGAGCCAGGCTCACCGTACTCCCCTAGAGGATCGCCAGGTTGCGCTGCAGCTCGTAGGGCGTGACCTGGAGCCGGTAGTCCTGCCACTCGGCGCGCTTGTTGCGCAGGAAGTGTTCGAAGACCTGCTCGCCGAGGATCTGCGGCATCAGCTCCGAGTCCTCCATGGTCCGGATCGCGTCGTGCAGGCTGGCCGGCAGCGGGTCGTGGCCCATGGCGCGGCGCTCCGCGGAGCTCAGCGACCAGATGTCGTCCTCGGCCGCGGCCGGCAGTTGGTAACCCTCCTCGATGCCCTTCAGCCCGGCGCCCAGCAGCACGGCGTAGGCCAGGTAGGGGTTCGCGGCGGAGTCGATGCCGCGGTATTCGATCCGCGCGGACTGGCCCTTGCCCGGCTTGTACAGCGGCACCCGGACCAGCGCGGAGCGGTTGTTGTGGCCCCAGCTGAGGTAGCTGGGCGCCTCTCCCCCGCCCCAGAGCCGCTTGTAGGAGTTCACGAACTGGTTGGTGACGGCGGTGAACTCGGGGGCGTGCTTGAGGATGCCGGCGATGAACTGGCGTGCGGTCTCGGAGAGCTGGAACTCGGCCCCGGCCTCATAGAACGCGTTGGTGTCGCCCTCGAAGAGCGAGAAGTGGGTGTGCATGCCGGAGCCCGGGTGCGCCGTGAACGGCTTGGGCATGAAGGTGGCGTACGTGCCCTGCTGCAGGGCGACCTCCTTGATCACGGTGCGGAAGGTCATGATGTTGTCCGCGGTCTGCAGCGCATCGGCGTAGCGCAGGTCGATCTCGTTCTGCCCGGGGCCGGCCTCGTGGTGGCTGAACTCCACCGAGATGCCCACGGATTCGAGCATGGTCACCGCGGTGCGGCGGAAGTCCTGGGCCACGCCGCCGGGGACGTGGTCGAAGTAACCGCCCTCGTCCACGGGAACCGGGGCGCCGTCCGGGCCGGGCTGCTGCGACTTGAGCAGGTAGAACTCGATCTCGGGGTGGGTGTAGCAGGTGAAGCCCATGTCCGCGGCCTTGGCCAGGTTGCGCTTGAGGACGTTGCGCGGGTCCGCGGCGGACGGCTCGCCGTCGGGGGTGAGGATGTCGCAGAACATCCGCGAGGTCGCCTCGGTCTCGCCGCGCCAGGGCAGGATCTGGAAGGTGGAGGGGTCCGGCTGGGCCAGCATGTCGGATTCGAACACGCGGGCCAGGCCCTCGATCGAGGAGCCGTCGAAGCCCAGGCCCTCCTCGAAGGCGCCCTCGACTTCGGCGGGCGCCAGCGCCACGGACTTGAGTGAGCCGACGACGTCGGTGAACCACAAACGCACGAAACGCACGTCGCGCTCCTCGATCGTCCGCAGGACAAACTCTTGCTGGCGGTCCATAGTGCCTCTTTCCGGGTCTTCGTCCGTGCCTCGGCGCGCCCCGGCCCATGGCCGGCGGCGGCGCCCGCAGCTGCTCACGGTTCACTCTACTAATCATTACCGCCGATTGCTGGCCCGGCCCGGGCGCGTAACCCAGCGTTAACACAACACCCCGGTCCGGCCACCCGGGAGCGTCCCGGACGGCGCTCCGGACTGCCCGCCGAAGCAGGTCTCTCCGGCCCCTCCGGTAGCTAGGACCCCCGGTATCGCACTACGCTCATTCCATGGCCCCCAGCACCAGCCCCGATTCCGGCATGTCCGCAGAACTTCCCGCCCCCTACGGCGCCGGCCCCGCGCAGGCGGCGCCGGCCGCCGCGAAGCCCGCCGGGCGGATCCGCACCCACCACCTGCGCCAGGCGAAGGAGAGGGGCGAACGCTTCGCCATGCTGACCGCCTATGACCAGTACACCGCGGAGATCTTCGACGACGCCGGCATCGAGGTGCTGCTGGTCGGTGACTCGGCCTCCAACAACGTCTTCGGCAACGAGACCAGCCTGCCGGTGACCGTCGATGAGCTGCTCCCGCTGTGCCGGGCCGTGACCCGCTCCGCCCGCCGCGCCCTGGTGGTGGCGGACCTGCCGTTCGGCAGTTACGAGGTCTCGGCCGAGCAGGCCGTCGCGACCGGCGTGCGCTTCCTCAAGGAGGGTCTGGCGCACGCGGTCAAGATGGAAGGCGGGGCGTTCTACGCGGACACCGTGCGCGCCATGGTCCAGGCCGGCATCCCGGTCATGGCCCACATCGGCTTCACGCCGCAGAGCGAGCACGCCCTGGGCGGCTACAGGGTGCAGGGCCGGGGCGACGACGCCTCGCGCCTGATCGAGGATGCGGTGGCCCTGGCCGACGCCGGGGCGTTCTGCGTGCTGATGGAGATGGTCCCGGCCGCGACGGCGGCCGCCGTCGACGCCGCCCTCGATGTCCCCACCATCGGCATCGGGGCCGGCAACGCCACCACCGGCCAGGTGCTGGTCTGGCAGGACATGGCGGGGCTGCGCGGCGGGAAGATGGCCAAATTTGTCAAGCAGTACGCGGACCTCCGGACCACCCTGACGGACGCCGCCCGCGCCTATGGCGACGACGTCCGTTCCGGGCAGTTCCCGGGCCCCGAGCATTCCTTTTAGGCGGGCTGCGCCCTAGGCTGACTGGGCTTAGGAGGCGTCCTCGACCTTGATGGCGGAGACCTCGAACTCGAGGGTGATCTTGTCCGAGACCAGGACGCCGCCGGAGTCTAGGGCGGTGTTCCACTTCAGCCCGAAGTCCTGCCGGTCGATCCGCCGCGATCCCTCGAAGCCGGCCCGGAGGTTACCCATGGGGTCCCGCTCGACGCCGATGAAGTCCAGCGGGATGGAGATCTCCTTGGTCACCCCGCGGATGGTCACGTCGCCGATGACGATGAAGTGGCCCTCGTCCACCTGGTCCACCCGGCTGCTCTTGAAGGTGATTTCCGGGTAGGTGGGGGCGTCGAAGAAGTCGTTGGTGCGCAGGTGCTGGTCCCGGTCCGCGTTGCGGGTGTCGATGCTCGCCACCTTGACGGTCAGTTCCACCGAGGAGCGTTCCAGGTTTACGGGATCGACGGTGATGACGCCGTCGAAGTCGTTGAAGGCCCCGCGGACCTTGGTGACCATCGCGTGCCGGGTGGAGAACCCGATCCGCGTGTGGGTTGGGTCGAAGCGCCACTGTCCCGCGTATTCCGGCGAGAGTTCGGCCATGATGAACCTCCTAGCGGTACCGGTCGTGCCGGCACCCGGATATGGATGGATGGTGATGCGAACGGTGTCCCGGCCCTGGCCGGAGCCGCCGACGGGCGCCGGAGCGCGCCCGGGGTGGCTGTTTAGTCGTCGTCGCCCTTGTCCCACGCCTCGTTGCGTGCCTTGACCTTTTCGAGGGCGTGTTCGGCTTCCTCGCGGGTCTTGTACGGGCCGATGAGCTGGCTCCAGTCCGACATCGCGTCCTCCTCGATCTCGTGGGTGTTGACGTTGTACCAATACTCGGCCATCGGATCTCCTTCTGCACGTGCCGGGCGGCTGCATTTTTTTCGGCTTAGGCCACTGCTTATAGAATCAATCTATGCCTTCCCTCACCTCGACTGCACCCATTGGCACCCTTGTCCCGGGCACGATCAGCCCGCAGCGTGCCGTGCCGGCGTCGATTCCGCGTCCGGAGTACGTGGGGAAGCCCGCGCCGGCGAAATTCACCGGGTCCGAGGTGAAGTCCGCGGAGACCATCGAGAAGATCCGCGTCGCCTCCAAAATTGCCGCCCAGGCGATCGTCGAGGTGGGCAAGCACATCGAACCGGGCGTCACCACGGACGAACTGGACCGGGTGGGCCACGAGTTCCTCCTTGACCACAAGGCCTACCCCTCCACGCTGGGCTACCGGGGCTTCCCGAAGTCGCTGTGTTCCTCGCTGAACGAGGTCATCTGCCACGGCATCCCGGACAGCACCGTGGTCCAGGACGGCGACATCCTGAACATCGACATCACCGCGTTCATCGGCGGCGTCCACGGCGACACCAACCACACCTTCCTGGTGGGCGACGTCGACGAGGAGTCCCGGCTGCTGGTGGAACGCACCGAGGAGTCGCTGCGCCGGGCAATCCGCGCGGTGGCCCCGGGACGGGAGATCAACGTGATCGGCCGGACCATCGCCTCCTACGCCAAGCGCTTCGGTTACGGCGTGGTACGCGACTTCACCGGCCACGGCGTGGGCGAGGCATTCCACACCGGCCTGATCATCCCGCACTATGACGCCGCGCCCGCCTACAACACCGTGATCGAGCCGGGTATGGTCTTTACCATCGAACCCATGCTCACCCTCGGCACCATCGAGTGGGACATGTGGGCCGACGACTGGACCGTGGTGACCCGCGACCGGAAACGCACCGCGCAGTACGAACACACGCTGCTGGTGACCGACTCCGGCGCCGACGTCCTCACCCTCCCCTGACCCGCAGTCCCCGCACCACCTTTTCAGCACGAGCCGCGCAGCGCGCGTCACCAGCCCCTGCCCCCAGCCACGAACGGACACACATTGGCCAAGAAGGACGACAAGTCGAAGAAGAACGCCCCGCTGATCGGCATTGATATCGGCGGCACCGGTATCAAGGGCGGCATCGTCGACTTGAAGAGGGGCAAGCTGGTGGGCGACCGGCTCCGGGTTCCGACCCCGCAGCCCTCGACGCCGGAGGCGGTGGCCGACGTCGTCGCCCAGGTGGTGGCCGAGCTGTCCAAGCGCTCCGACGCCCCGGAGGCCGACAGCCCCGTCGGCGTGACCTTCCCGGGCATCATCCAGCACGGCGTGGTCCACTCCGCCGCCAACGTCGACCACGCGTGGCTGAACCTGGACATCGACGCGCTGCTCACCGCCAAGCTGGGGCGCCCGGTGGAGGTCATCAACGACGCCGACGCCGCCGGCCTCGCCGAGGCCCGCTACGGTGCCGGCAAGGGCGTCGACGGCACCGTCCTGGTGATCACCCTGGGCACCGGCATCGGCTCCGCGTTCATCTTCAACGGCAAGCTGGTCCCCAACGCCGAGCTCGGCCACCTGGAGATCGACGGCTTCGACGCCGAGAGCAAGGCCTCCGCCGTCGCCCGCGAACGCGACGGCCTGAGCTGGACCGAATACAGCGTTCTGCTGCAGCGCTACTTCTCGCACGTGGAGTTCCTCTTCTCCCCCGAGCTGTTCATCGTCGGCGGCGGCATCTCCAAGCGCGCGGACGAGTACCTGCCGCACATGTCGCTGCGGACCCCGATCGTTCCCGCCGAGCTGAAGAACGACGCCGGCATCGTGGGCGCGGCCATTGAGGTGGCGCTGACGCACAAGCTGGCCAAGTAGCCCGCTACTCTGCTCAGGCAGTAAGACCCGCGCCAGAAACAAAGAACCGGCCCGCAGTTGTCCAACTGCGGGCCGGTTCTTCTTTTTCGGATCTCACTGTGGAGCCGGTGGTGGCTGCGGCTTCCCCTCCGTTGCCACCACCGGAGTCTGTGGGTGCCTAGAGCGGGCTCTTCTGGGCCGGTTTTCCGTCGAGGCCTTGGCCCTCCAACCCCTTGGTCTCCGCCTCGTGGCGGAGCAGGGCGATGGCGGACTCGAAGTCCTCGAGGGATTCGAATGCCTGGTAGACGCTGGCGAACCGCAGGTAGGCGACCTCGTCGAGGCGCTGCAGCGGGTTCAGGATGGCCAGGCCCACCTCGTGGGCCTCGATCTCGGCGGCGCCGGCGGCGCGGATGGTCTCCTCGACCTCCTGTGCCAGCATGGCGAGGTCGTCCTCTGTCACCGGCCGGCCCTGGCAGGCCTTGCGGACACCATTGATGACCTTGCTCCGGCTGAACGGCTCGCCCACGCCGGACCGCTTGATCACGGTGAGGCTGGTGGTTTCCACGGTGGTGAAGCGGCGGCCGCATTCGGGGCACTGGCGGCGGCGGCGTATGGCCGAGCCGTCGTCGGCGATGCGGCTGTCCACCACGCGGGAGTCAGGATTACGGCAGAACGGGCAATACACGTCTCTTCCTTTCCTGCCGCAACTCCGGAAGGAAGCACCGCTGGCGGGGCTTCCGGATTCAGTCTACGACTAGATCTGGGCGAATAACAAGCCTGTAATTACTACATGTTGTGGTTGGCGAACCGGGCGGTCACGGCCTCGCCGTGCGCCGGCAGGTCCTCGGCCACCGACAGGCTGACGATGTGCCGGCTGACGACCTCCAGCGCGGCCCGGTCGTAGTTGATGACCTGGATGGCGCGCAGGAAGGTGGTGACGTTCAAGCCCGAGGAGAAGGCCGCGGTGCCGCTGGTGGGCAGCACGTGGTTGGACCCGGCGCAGTAGTCGCCCAGGCTGACCGGGCTGTAGTCGCCCACGAAGATGGCGCCGGCGTTGCGGATCCGGGCGGCGACGGCGGCGGCATCCGAGGTCATGATTTCCAGGTGCTCGGCGGCGTAGGCGTCGCAGGCGGCGATTCCCTGCTCCAGGTCCTCGACCAGGACGACGCCGGACTGCGGGCCGGAGAGGGCTTCCCGGACGCGGGCGCTGTGCTTGGTGGCGGCGGCCTGGGTGTCGAGCTCCCGGCGCACGGCCGCGGCGAGATCCTCGGAGTCGGTGATGAGGACCGAGGCGGCCTTGGGGTCGTGCTCGGCCTGGCTGATCAGGTCCGCGGCCACGAGCCCGGGGTGGGCGGTGGCGTCGGCCAGAATCGCGATCTCGGTGGTGCCGGCCTCCGAGTCGATGCCGACAGCGCCCTTGACCAGGCGCTTGGCGGTGGCGACGAAGATGTTCCCCGGGCCGGTGACGACGTCCACCGGGTCGATGCCGGGCAGGGCGGTGTCGGATGCGTCCGCCGGGGAGCCGTCCGCGGGGACGCCGTAGGCGAAGGCGGCGATGGCCTGCGCCCCGCCGATCCCGTAGACCTCATCGATGCCCAGCAGCGCGGCGGCGGCGAGGATGGTGGGGTGCGGCAGGCCGCCGAAGTCCTTCTGCGGCGGGGACGCCAGCGCGATCGAGGGAACGCCGGCGGCCAGCGCCGGGACCACGTTCATGATCACCGAGGAGGGGTAGACGGCCAGGCCGCCGGGAACGTAGAGGCCCACGCGGGAGACCGGCACCCAGTTCTGGCTGACCACCGCGCCGTCGCCGAGGGCGACGTCGGTGTTGGCCGGACGCTGGGCGTCGGCGAAGAGCCGGGCGCGGCGGATGGATTCCTCCAGCGCGGCGCGCACCTCCGGGTCCAGGCCGTCCAGCGCGGACTGCAGGGCCTCTGCGGGCACCCGCGGGTGGGACTGCTCGACGCCGTCGAACCGCTTGGCCAGGTCGCTCAGCGCGGCGAGGCCGCGGCCCCGGACGTCGGCGATGATCTCCTGGACCTTGCCCTCGGCGTCGGCCACGGTGCCGTGCTGGGCCCGCGGGACGGCGGCGCGAAGGCCGGCGAGGGTCAGCTGCCGCCCGCGGACGTCCACGGTCCGGAAATCGAGGCCGGTGGAGGCGGGTACCAGGGACGCGGGGCGGTCGGCAGAGGAAGTCACCCGCCTATTTTACGGCTCCTGGTCAGGGTGGCCGAACAGGGAGGCGACGAAGATGGACAGCGCGGTGGCCGCGGGCCAGACCAGCAGCACGGCGTAGGCCCGTAGCGAGAAGGCGATGCTGGCACTGGCGGAGGTGTCCCCGGCCGGGGTGAAGACCGCGCCGGCCAGGACGCCGGTCCCCCACGCCAGGAGGGCACCGACGGCGCCCGCGGCGACGGCACCGATGACGGTCAGCGGCGGCAGGCTGGCCGGCTTGCTGCCGGCGGCCAGGATCCCGCCGACGCAGCCGGCCGCCAGGTACAGCCCGGCCAGGACCAGGTCCCGGGGCAGCCAGGTGGAGGGGTTGCTGCCGCTGGCCAGCGCCGGGTCACGGCTGATCAGGTTCAGGCCGGTGGGCGCCAGAGCCCACCAGAGCAGCCCGACCGGGATCCCGGCCAGGGCGATGACCAGCAGTCCGCGCCACGGCACCCGCCGGCGCCTGGGCGTGGGGGTGTCAGCGCCGTCGCCCCATCCTGTCCCGCCGGTGCCGGCGGTATTCCCGGGTGTGCCGTCGGTGGGCGCGGCGCCGGAGCCGTGGGGGTCGACGGGCGGGTGCACCGCGGGTTGTGTCATGCAACAAACCTTAACCCAGGATTCCGCGCCCTCCGGCACGCCGGCCGGGCCAGGATGACGCCGCGCGGCGCCCCGCGACCGGCCGAATACCGCCGTCGGGCGTTGCGGGAATACGCTGGCACCAGCAACAGCCGCACCACAGCAGGGAGATGGACCACCGTGTCGTCAGCCGAAGAGCCCTTCGAGGGAACGTTCAAGGAAATGTTCCGCCGGCACGCCGCGGGCGTCGCCATCATCACCGCGAGCTACAACGGGGCTCCCTACGGGTTCACGGCCACCTCGGTGGCGTCGCTGTCGGCCAAGCCGCCCCGGTTCACCTTCAACATGGCCCGGACGTCCAGTTCATGGCCCGCCGTCGCCAACTCCAGCTACATCGGCGTTCACATGCTGGGCCTGGAGAACCAGACCCTGGCCGACCGCTTCGCCCGCGGACGGGACCGCTTCGAGGGCGACCACTGGGAGGAGGGACCGCACGGGGTCCCGGTCCTCAAGGACGTCTCCGGCTGGCTGATCGGAAAGATCCAGATGCGCCTGTCCTTCGAGAACAACGCCGTCGTGGTCGTCGAAGTGGTCGACGGCGCGGTCGGCGGAGCCTCGGTGCCGCTGCTCTACCACGGCGGCGCCTACTCCCAGCCGGTGCCGCTGGACTACGAGATCTGAGTCCTTACCCGTCCAGGCACGTGGGCCCGAGGAGGACCTTGAGGTCGCCGTAGAGCGAGGGGCTCGGGTTGACCCGCAGGTGCACCGGCAGGCCCATCACCTCCACCCGTGAGTCGCCGTGCAGGTGCAGCCGCACCTCGGACTTGCCCCGGTGGGTCTTCAGGACCTCGCCGAGTTCGTTCACGACGGCCTCGGTGGCTTTGTGCGTGGGCATGGTGATCACCAGCGGCCCGTCCAGGCCCTCGCTGAGGTCCGGCACGGAGAGTTCCATGCAGTTCACCGCGATGGCCCCGTCGTCCCGGCGCTGCAGGCGGCCCTTGACGACGACGATCAGGTCCTCGGCCAGGACGGAGGCGATGGGGCCGTAGACCTGGCCGAAGAACATCACCTCCACCGAGCCGCCGAGGTCCTCGATCTCGGCGCGGGCGTAGGCGTTGCCGCTGGCCTTGGCGATCCGCCGGCTCAGCGAGGTGATCATGCCCGCGATGGTGATGATCGCGCCGTCGTGCGGGCCGTCCTCGGCGATGATCGAGGTGATGGACTGGTCCGCGTGCTGGGTCAGGACGCCCTCCAGGCCCTGCAGCGGGTGGTCCGAGACGTAGAGGCCCAGCATGTCCCGCTCGAAGGAGAGCTTGTCCTTCTTCTCCCATTCGGGCAGGTCCGGGATGTCGATGCTGAGCGAGGACTCCGATTCGGTGTCCTCGATCCCGGCGAACAGGTCGAACTGGCCGATGGCCTCGTTGCGCTTGAGCGTGATGACGGAGTCGATCGCCTCTTCGTGGACCATGGCGAGGGCGCGCCGGTGGTGTCCCAGCGAGTCGAAGGCGCCGGCCTTGATGAGCGATTCGATGGTGCGCTTGTTGCAGACCACGGCCGGGACCTTCATCAGGAAGTCCTTGAAGGAAGTGAAGGCACCCTCGCGTTCGCGGGCGGCCACCATGGCGTCGACGGCGTTGGCGCCGACGTTGCGGATGGCGCCCATGCCGAAGCGGATGTCGTTGCCCACCGGGGTGAAGTTCAACGCGGACTCGTTGACGTCCGGCGGCAGCACCGTGATGCCCATCCGGCGGCACTCGTTCAGGTAGATGGCCGACTTGTCCTTGTCGTCGCCGACGCTGGTAAGCAGCGCCGCCATGTACTCCTGGGCGTAGTGGGCCTTCAGGTAGGCGGTCCAGTAGGAGATCACGCCGTAGGCGGCCGAGTGGGCCTTGTTGAAGGCGTAGTCGGAGAATGGGAGCAGGATGTCCCAGAGGGTCTTCACGGCGTCCATGGAGTAGCCGTTGTCCTGCATGCCCTGGGAGAAGCCGGCGAATTGCTTATCCAGTTCCGACTTCTTCTTCTTACCCATGGCGCGGCGGAGGATGTCGGCCTGGCCCAGGCTGTAGCCGGCGAGCTTCTGCGCCACGGCCATGACCTGCTCCTGGTACACGATCAGGCCGTACGTGCCGCCGAGGATCTCGGCGAGCGGTTCCTCCAGCTCCGGGTGGATGGGGATGACCGGCTGGATGCCGTTCTTGCGCAGCGCGTAGTCGTTGTGCGCGTTGGCGCCCATCGGGCCCGGGCGGTAGAGGGCCAGGACGGCGGAGATGTCTTCGAAGTTGTCCGGCTTCATCAGCTTCAGCAGTGACCGCATGGGCCCGCCGTCGAGCTGGAAGACGCCCAGGGTGTCACCGCGGGCCAGCAGTTCGTAGGAGGCGGCGTCGTCCAGGGCCAGGGATTCCAGGTCCAGGTCCACCCCGCGGTTCATTTTGATGTTTTCCAGGGCGTCGGAAATGATCGTCAGGTTCCGCAGGCCCAGGAAGTCCATCTTGATCAGGCCCAGGCCCTCGGACGTCGGGTAGTCGAACTGGGTGATGACCTGGCCGTCCTGGAAGCGGCGCATGATCGGGATGACATCGATGATGGGGTCCGAGGACATGATGACGCCGGCGGCGTGCACGCCCCACTGGCGCTTCAGGCCCTCGATGCCGAGGGCGGTCTCGAAGACCTTGGCGGCCTCCGGATCGGTGGCGATCAACTGCCGGAAGTCCCCGGCCTCGCCGTAGCGCTTGGCCTCGGGGTTCTGGATGTCCGCCAGCGGGATGTCCTTGGCCATGACCGCCGGGGGCAGCGCCTTCGTCAGGGTCTCGCCCATGCTGAACGGGTAGCCCAGCACGCGGGAGGAGTCCTTGAGCGCCTGCTTGGTCTTGATGGTGCCGTAGGTGACGATCATGGCCACGCGCTCGTCACCGTACTTCTTCGTCACGTAGTCGATCACCTCGGACCGGCGGCGGTCATCGAAGTCGACGTCGAAGTCGGGCATGGAGACGCGGTCCGGGTTGAGGAACCGTTCGAAGATCAGGCCGTGGTGCAGCGGGTCCAGGTCGGTGATGCGCATGGCGTAGGCCACCATGGAACCGGCACCGGAGCCACGGCCGGGGCCGACGCGGATGCCGTTGTTCTTGGCCCAGTTGATGAAGTCCGCGACCACCAGGAAGTAGCCCGGGAAGCCCATCGAGGTGATGACGTCGAGTTCGTAGTCGGCCTGGGCGCGGACCTTGTCCGGGATGCCCTGCGGGTACCGGTAGTGCAGGCCCTTGTCCACCTCCTTGACCAGCCAGGAGGTCTCGTCCTCGCCCTCGGGGCAGGGGAAGCGGGGCATGTAGTTGGCGCCGGTGTTGAAGGAGACGTCGCAGCGCTCGGCGATCAGCAGGGTGTTGTCGCATGCGTCCGGGTGGTCCCGGAAGAGCTCGCGCATCTCCTGCGGGGACTTCAGGTAGTAGCCGCTGCCGGAGAAAGCGAACCGCGAGCCGCCGTTGTCGTAGGTGGGTTCGAGCAGGGTGGAGCCGGACTGGATGGCCAGCAGCGCCTCGTGGGCCTTGGCGTCGTGCTCGTGGGTGTAGTGCAGGTCGTTCGTGGCCACCAGCGGGAGGTTCAGTTCCTTGGCCAGGCGCAGCAGGTCGCCGGTGACGCGGCGCTCGATGTCCAGGCCGTGGTCCATCAGCTCGCAGAAGTAGTTCTCCGCGCCGAAGATGTCGCGGAACTCGGCGGCGGCTTCCAACGCCTCCCGGTACTGGCCCAGCCGGAGCCGGGTCTGCACCTCGCCGGAGGGGCAGCCGGTGGTGGCGATGAGCCCCTCTGAGTAGGTGTTCAGCAGCTCCCGGTCCAGCCGCGGCCACTTGCCGAAGACGGAGTCCAGGGACGCGATCGAGGAGGCACGGAAGAGGTTCCGCATGCCGGTGTTGTTATAGCTCAGCAGCGTCATGTGCGTGTACGCGCCGCCGCCGGAGATGTCGTCCTTGCGCTGGTTTTCCTCGCCCCAGCGCACCCTGGTCTTGTCCGTGCGGGCGGTGCCGGGCGTGACGTAGGCCTCGACGCCGATGATCGGCTTGATGCCGGCGTCGGTGGCGCGCTTCCAGAAGTCGAAGGCGCCGAACAGGTAGCCGTGGTCCGTGGTGGCCAGCGCCGGCATGCCCAGCCGTCCGGTCTCATCGAACAGTTCCCCGAGCCGGGCGGCGCCGTCCAGCATGGAGTATTCGGTGTGGTTGTGGAGATGGACGAACGAATTGTTGCTGGAAGTCACCGGTTCATTCTAGTGCCGGGCACGGACGGTGGGCGTCAGGCGTTGCCGGAGGCGAGGACCTCGAGCGCGTACTGCAGGTCCTGCGGGTAGTCGCTGGTGACGGTGACCCGCTCCCCCGTCCGGGGGTGGTCGAAGGAGAGCTGCCGGGCGTGCAGCCACTGCCGGGTCAGGCCCAGGGTGGCGGCCAGCCGCGGGTCGGCGCCGTAGGTCAGGTCTCCGGCGCAGGGGTGGCGGAGCGCTGAGAAGTGCACGCGGATCTGGTGGGTGCGCCCGGTTTCCAGGTGCACTTCCACCAGGGACGCCTTGCCGAACGCCTCGAGGACCTCGTAGTGGGTGACCGAGTCGCGGCCGTCCTCGACGACGGCGAAGCGCCAGTCGTGGCCCGGGTGGCGGCCGATGGGTGCGTCGATGGTGCCTGCGAGCGGGTCCGGGAGGCCCTGGACGACGGCGTGGTAGACCTTGTCCACGGTGCGGTCCTTGAAGGCCCGCTTGAGCTTGGTGTACGCGTCCTCGGTCTTGGCGACCACCATGACCCCGGAGGTGCCGACGTCGAGCCGGTGCACGATCCCGGCGCGTTCGGTGGCGCCGGAGGTGGAGATCCGGTACCCGGCGCCGGCGAGGCCGCCGACGACCGTGGGCCCCACCCAGCCGGGCGAGGGGTGCGCGGCGACGCCGACGGGCTTGTCGATCACGACGAAATCATCGTCGTCGAGCAGGATTGTGAGGCCTTCCACGACTTCCTCCACCACTTCCAGGGGGTCCCTGCGGTCCGGGACGACGACGTCGAGTCCGGCGCCGGCGCTGAGCTTCAGCGACTTTCCGACCGGCTTGCCGCCGGTGCTGACGTGTCCCTCGGCGATCAACGCCGCGGCCTGGGACCGGGAGATGTCCATGAGGCGGGCCAGCCCCGCGTCGATGCGGGCACCGGCGAGCTCCTCGGGGACGGTGTAGTGCCGGGCCGCGCCGGCTGCCGGTTCAGACATGGTTGCCGCCGTCGTGCTTGTCGGCATCATCCTTGTCGGCGTCGTGCTCGTCGCCGTCGTGGGCTTCCTCGCGCCGCCGGACGCCGTCCAGCGGGATGCCGCGCAGGGTCAGGAGGCAGATGATCACCACGGAGGACACGACCGCGGAGTCGGCGATGTTGAAGATGGCGAAGTTGGGGAGCTGGATGAAGTCCACCACGTGGCCCATGCCAAAGGACGGGTCGCGGAAGAGCCGGTCGGTCAGGTTGCCCAGGGCGCCGCCGAGCAGCAGGCCCAGCGCCAGCGCCCACCAAGCGGAGCCGAGCTTGCGCAGCTGCAGCAGGATGGTCACGGAGACGGCGGCCATGATGATTGTGAAGACCCAGGTGACGTTCTCGCCGATGGAGAACGCGGCGCCGGAGTTCCGGATGTAATACCAGTGCAGCAGCGGGGGCAGGACCGGGGTCCGCTGCCCCTCGATCATGGTGGAGGTGACCCACAGCTTGGTGAGCTGGTCGAAGACGTAGGCGAACACGGCGAAGCCCGCGAACAGGGAGAGCAGGAGCGCGCGGCGCGGCCTGCGGGCGGGTGCGTCCCGGGGGACGGCGGGGGTTGGTGCGTTCGTCATAGTGCTTTCGTTCCGGTTCCGGTCATGCCACATGCAGAAAGCCGGTGGCCGAGGAGTCCTCAGCCACCGGCTTTCAGAATACGTGCTGAAGCTGGTGGTCCGCTTCGACTAGTTCGCTTCGACCTCGGGGGCCGCGACGGAACCGCGGGCGTCCAGGTCACGCAGCTGGCCCTCGATGTAGGCCTTCAGGCGGGAGCGGTAGTCGCGCTCGAAGCCGCGGAGCTGCTCGACCTTGCGTTCCAGGACGGAGCGCTGCTGCTCGAGGGCGCCCAGGATCTTGCGGGACTTCTCCTGCGCGTCGTTGACCAGGCTGCTGGCTTCGATCTGTGCCTCGGCGATGATCTTGTCGCGCTGCTGCTCGCCGTCGGCGATGTGCTTGTCGTGCATCTGCTGCGCCATGGCCAGCAGGCCGGCGGCGGATTCCGCGGAGGCGGAGGCGGCGACGGGGGCCGCAGCGGCGGGGGCGGGAGCCTTTTCGGCTTCCTTCTTCTTCGCGGCTTCGGCGGCCTTTGCGTCGGCTTCGGCCTTGGCCTTGGCCTCGGCCTTGGCGCGGTCATCCTGCTCGGCCTTGACGGGTGCGGGGACCTTTTCCACGACGGGTGCGGCCGCGGAGGGGGCCGCAGCCGTGCCGGAACCGGCCTCGGCGAGCTTCTTACGGAGCTCGTCGTTTTCCTGGTTCAGGCGTCGGAGTTCGACGACGATTTCGTCCAGGAAGTCGTCAACCTCGTCCTGGTCGTATCCTTCGCGGAACTTGGTCGGCTGAAAGCGCTTGTTGACAACGTCTTCTGGCGTCAAAGCCATCTGGTCACCTCGTTGGTCTAGTTAGTCAGGAGGCCTTCCGGCCGTCAAAACTACGGTACCTAAATATGGTCTGGTTCCTCTAATTCAACACCGCAGTGTTGGACCGGAGTTTTTATCTGATGATGGTGCTGTCCGCGGGCCGCGTCAGATGGCGACGGCCGTCGCGTAGGTCAGTGACCTGGCTACTCCCATGGCAATCGAGACCGCCAGGAAGAGGACCAGGAAGGCAAGGTCCAGGGAAATCCCGCCCAGCCGGAGCGGCGGGAGGATCCGGCGCAGCAGCTTGAGCGGCTTGTCCGTCACGGCGTACACCGCGTGGGCGGTGATCAGCGCCGCGCCGCGGGGACGCCAGCTGCGCGCGAACATCTGGACCCAGTCGAAAACCAGGCGCACGATCAGCGCGACAAAGAAGAGCAGCAGCGCGATATAGATCAGCCCGAAAACAATTCCCATGAGTTAGTTCAGTTCTCCATGTTCGTTCCGGATACCGCAGTGTCCTGGCCGGGGGGTGCGCTTCTATTTCAACACGAAAATTCCGGCGGGGCGGCCGGGCAGGTGATCCTGCCTGGC